>DCSL01000072.1 GCA_002325615.1 Amoebophilaceae bacterium UBA1467 | reverse complement strand
TGCACTAATCAAGGTAAACTGTGGGGTCATGATAGCGCTTAATGGCTCAAAACTAGTATTCATATAATTTGTACTTATACATGCCAAATAATATTTGGTATGTACTTGCAAATATTTGTATAGCAGTTACTTATATAACTATAATTAATGTTTTAATTATTCCTTATAAATAGTAATAAAGCAATAACTTGGGAGCTCTACGACATGCATCAAAGGTCACCAATGCCCACATCTTTGTTAACCCTATAGAGACTATAGGGCCCTCTTGCCGGGTGAGTACGGTCTTTGGGTGTACTTTCTACGTTCTGCATGACAGTTACCTCATTACTTAAAGGTCCTTCAGCACGCATTGTTACGCTATTGTAGTTTTTTTCTAACTTGTTGGCGCATAGTAGCTTCGTCATTTCATCTTTAAAGCATTGCACGAATGCAAGCACACATCAAAATGATTGAGGAGGCGTGGGAAGACAGGACAATCCTGCAAAAAAAAGAACTACAAGTAGCCATTGAGTCAGTGATTGATATGCTAGACCAGGGCAAACAAAGAGTAGCCACACTTAGCAAAACGGGTTGGAAGGTCAATGATTGGGCCAAGAAAGCGGTTATCTTGTACTTTCTTATACGAAAAATGGAAGTGCAAACGGCAGGCCCTTTGGTTTTTCATGACAAGATCCCTTTGAAGAAAAACTTTAAGGAACTAGGTGTGCGGGTGGTGCCTCCCGCAGTAGCCAGGTATGGCGCTTTTCTGCATCGAGGTGTTGTACTCATTGCCTCTTACGTCAATATTGGGGCCTACATCGATGAAGGTACCATGGTAGATATAGGTGCTGTTGTGGGCAGCTGTGCCCAGTTGGGAAAGCATATTCACGTTAGTGCAGGTGTTACTATAGGGGGTGTATTAGAGCCTGTACAAACCACTCCAGTAATCATTGAGGATGGTGTATTTATTGGTTCCAGGTGTTCGATTGTAGAGGGTGTCCATGTGCAGCGAGAAGCGGTGCTTGGGGCCAATGTGACGCTAACAGCCAGCACAAGAATTATTGACGTTACTCAAAAAGACAATGCCAAAGAATATAGGGGCTATGTTCCTGCAAGGTCAGTGGTCATACCGGGTTGCTTTCCAAAAAAATTCCCTGCAGGCCAGTATCACGTACCCTGTGCCTTGATTATTGGTCAAAGAACTGAACAGACTGAACGCAAGGTTTCTCTCAATGATGCGTTGAGGGACTACCATATCAGTGTTTAGACAACTGCAAAAATCCCCATGTGCTGTTGGTGTATCTCGCCAGAACTACGGTAACATATACTGCCTTAAAGCTTATACTTACGAAGCCGCCGTTCTATTTTTTTCAGTGGGACTGGCTTACGAAGGTGTCGATAGATGCGCTGTAAGTGCTTGAGAATAAAAGGATCTCGAGGACTAAGTTTGTTGGCTTGTTCAAAGAAAGGCAACGCCTGTTCAAGGCAATTTTCTAGTTTCTTGATCCGCTTTGCTCCCACTTGCTGAAACTTTTCTTCAGCCATTTTGGTGATTTCTTGACTAACTTGAACAGCTTGGTTGTAATGCACAATCCCTTGTTGTAGAACTAATTCAACCCTATTGGGAGCTAGCTCAGCCGCTTTTTTATATTGTTCAAGGGCCTGCTGCCATTGCCCTTGCTGCTCATACCAATACCCTAATTGGTAATGAGGGGCTGCCTCATAGGATATTGCTGCTACCTGCTTTTGAAGCAATTTTTGATTTACGTCAACCTGATCCAAGGCCGTGTAGAGCTGTAGCTGGTCATAGAGCAGGTCATTATCGAATGGGTATTGCAACAATGCTTCCTCTAAAATGATGAGGGCTTTTTGGGGGAATTTAAGGGGGTAGGCAGTAAGATGAGCCAAGCCACGGTAGGCAGCAGCAGGGGCTACTGCGCCTAATTCCAAATAGTGTGTATAATTGTGTAGTGCCAAGTCATTTTCCCCCTCCTGGTGCGCTGCAATGGCTGTATAGAGGTAGGCATCAGGATGGCTGGGCATGATTTTCTTACAGTACTTAAACTGCTGTATGGCACTTTCAAAAGCCTCTTGCTTATAATACCGTCTACCTCGATCTAAATGATACGCCCATAATCCATTGAGGTTGATCTGTGCAAAACTATGGTACTGCGATGCTGCTGGCGTCAAAGCAAGGACTTTTTGATAAGCATTTAAAGTTTCCTCAAAAAGGAGAGAAGCTTCTTCTGTAGCAATTTGTTCCCGCAGTAGCTTTTCGTAGATGACCCCCCGATAGTACCAGGCACTTCCTCGGACCTGAGTGGGTGGATCCTCCAGAGCCCGATCGATGTATGTCTTTGCTTCGAAGAATTTGTCCTCCTCAAATGCTACTATAGCTTGACGAACCAGTGCAGGATTTGCCCAGAGTGGCATAGCACATAAGACTCCCCAAAGGGCTAGATAAAATGCGCGCTGGCAACGAAGGAAGTGCATAAGGAAACGAATGCAATAGTTAAGTATCAAGCATCACTGGTTTCTATTTTGGCCACTGAGGAAATTTTATCTTCCTTATCCAAGCGAATCAAGCGCACCCCCTGTGTAGCCCGGCCCATAACGCGCAAGCCTGCCACAGCTATTCGAATAGTGATCCCTGACTGGTTGATAATCATGAGCTCGTCTGTATCTGTCACTGCTTTGATGGCTACCAACATACCCGTCTTTTCTGTGATTTGTAGCGTCTTGACGCCTTTTCCCCCTCGTCTGGTAATGCGATAGTCTGCTACGGCAGAGCGCTTTCCAAAACCTTTCTCAGATACTACCAACAGATCGGCCTGAGTCTGGTTGGTACTTACTAGCCCTACAACTCGATCATCGTCACCAGCTAGTGTAACACCCCTAACCCCCGCAGCTACCCTGCCCATGGGCCTGACATCTCGCTCATGAAACCGAATAGCCCTGCCTGACTTCAAGGCCATGATAATATGGCTATTTCCTTCAGTTAGCTTTACTTCAAGCAATCTATCTCCTTCATTAATGCGGATGGCATGAATACCGTTGACACGCGGACTGGCGTAAGCAGCCAGAGAGGTCTTCTTGATAGTGCCTTGCTCGGTGCACATGACAACATAGTGGTTGTCTACATACGCCGTATCCTCGAGGCTTTTGACCTTGATAATACTCTTCACCTGATCGCCGCGTGCAATGTTAATCAGGTTCTGAATAGCCCTACCTTTCGCAGTCTTGCTGCCTTCTGGGATCGTATAAACCTTTTTCCAGTACACCTGGCCAAACTCTGTAAAAATGAGTAGGTAGTTATGCGCAGAAGCCACGAATAGATGTGCGGTAAAATCATCTTGCTTGGTCGTAGCACCCCGTGCCCCTACACCTCCCCTTCCCTGCGTTC
>DCSL01000082.1 GCA_002325615.1 Amoebophilaceae bacterium UBA1467 | reverse complement strand
GGGGGATTCGAACCCCCGGTACATAAAAACGTACGGCAGTTTAGCAAACTGCTGGTTTCAGCCACTCACCCACCTCTCCTATTTGTTACAACCAGCGGTGAATATAGCATAGTAATACACACATAAACAACCATGCAAAGATGGTCTTTGTATACCTATCAACTCAATGTAAGCGCATGGAGCACACCTTGTGAAGACGTTTCTAGGCCTTGTTTGAACGCCCCAGCTTTATAGGCTACCTTCGGCAGTCTTTTACTCCGTTGATCACACAACTACCCTTCTCCCCTATGAGTTCATCGACGCACAAACATACCTCTACATTACTAGGACACCCCAAAGGATTATTCATTCTATTGCTAACTGAGATGTGGGAATGGTTCATATTCTACAAAATGCGCTGTATTTTGATACTATTTCTAATGGACTGGCCAATAATTTCTATCTGACCCAACCGCGCGCAGCGTGTCTACCTCCGCCTTATTGATAGATCTTCACTACCTCCCAAGCCTGGAGTATTTTGCTTGCTTGTTCCCTTATAATACCATCCGGTTAGAAGCCCAGGAGTCTTATCAAAAACAGACCTACCGCAACAGGTGCTACGTGCTCACCTCTCAGAAAGTAGACCGCCTGACTGTTCCAGTGCGTAAAGGCAATAGCAACGTCCCATACAGAACAATAGAGATAGACTATGGCCAACCATGGGAAGACGTACACTGGCGAGCACTCTGCGCAGCTTACAGTAAGGCCCCTTACTTCGAATACTTTGCAGAATACTTTCGTGCTATTTTTTTAAGACAATATACCTATTTGTTCGATCTTAATCTGGCGCTACTGGAGGCTTGCCTGCACCTGCTCCAGCTCGATAAAAAAATCGAACTATCGGAATACTACGAAAAATATTTGGCAGGAAATTCAGTTGACGCAAGATATAGTATTCATCCGCGCGCCCGCCTAGACCCAAGTAATTATTACCATCCAGCCCAATATCAGCAAGTGTTTGGCAAGGTATTTCACCCCAATTTGAGCATTATTGACTTACTATTCTGCGAAGGCCATAACGCCTGCAATATTTTACAACAAGCCACGTCCAGGGAAATTTCCAAGAAACAAGAATTGATCATACCGTAAATATTACGGCCTATATCAAACCGTGCATCATTATGGCCATCCATCTATCCTATCAAACCACAGAAATCATCGCTGTGAGTAGGGCTTACAAAGTAGTCGTGTCTGTACAGCACACTTTGTGTGTTCTTTACCGCGCGGGAACGGAAGGAAAACCCATGCTGCAGCGGCCATCAAGCTGAAGGTGCATCAAGTACTTAAAAAAGACCTTGAGTCCTGAATTTTATTAATAGGCTAGATGCTGTTATTGTCTTTAACTTGCCGGGCGAAGAAAAGTTTTACCAGATTACTAATATTTAAGTCAAGCAGCTGCGCTAAAGAACAACAGCCTTGCGCTACCTGCTTGAGTTCACAAAACTGGCCAACCGTCTAGTGTGTATCCGTTAAAAAGAGCCATGCAGTAAGTAAAAGCAGAGGAAGTACTCACAGCCAAAGTGCTATCAGGAGCATTGCAGCTAGGAGAAATAATACAGGTGAGGCACCGAAAGAACCGCCCAGAATTGGTTCTGCCAGTTAAAAAACAAAGGGTCAAGTAGTATTTCCTATTTCTACCAACTAATGCGTGCAACACCCGACGAATCGATGTCTGCAGCCATTATCTTCCATTACTTTGACACCTTATCCACCAAACAGCAGGAACAGTTCAAAAAAATAGAGCCAATCTACAAGGCCTGGAATGAAAAACTCAACTTAGTCTCTCGCAACGACATCCATCATATCTATCTCAAACATGTACTACATGCCCTAAGTATTGCCAAAGTAGTAGCTTTTGAGCCTGGTACTCAAGTATTGGATGTAGGTACAGGTGGTGGTTTTCCAGGGATTCCTCTGGCCATTATGTTCCCACAAGCTCAGTTTCATCTTATAGATTCTGTTGGCAAAAAAATCAATGCTGTGCAACACATTGCTGAAGAGTTGGGATTAACCAACGTATCTACCCATCAGATCAGGGCCGAAAATATTGAAGGTCAGTATGACTTTATTCTTGGCAGGGCAGTAACCAACCTGATCCCTTTCTATGGCTGGGTTAAAAATAATATTTCCTTCCAAGACCGGCACAGTATTCCCAATGGCATCCTATATCTCAAAGGCAAAGAACCCATCCAAACTTCAGTGCGGCACGCTACCTATGCCATCAGTGATTTCTTTGATGACTCATTTTTTGAGACCAAACAATTAGTACATCTCATACATCATGAAAAATAGCTATCACGTAACGTTGACTGTTGGGATTGATAGGCCATGATTGGATCATACTCCCTACCTTGAAGGAATCACACAGCCTATGTAGTTTTGCTTGCGCTGAAGAGTGATTATTAATCCTTAAACTGATTTGAAAAAGCTATCTTTCTTCTTAATCATATTCCTTCTAGTACTGGCCAGCGCCACTTATCTCTACTACAACCACTGGCACAGCGCACAGCGGGCAGAAGAAGCATCGCCCTATATCCCTCAAAGCGCAGCCCTGGTGTATGAAGTAGCAGATTTTGGTAAACAATGGGAACACTTTCGGCAAATGCCCATGGCCAAAACCCTCAACCAAGTACCTGGTTTTTCAGCCATACAACATGGTTTTAGCTTTCTTAAGAACCTGGTAGAAGCTCCTCAAAGCCTAGATAAAGTACCACTGACTGTCTCTGTCCACGGACTGGGTGAAGAGCGCTTGGGATGTATCTTCTATTTCAACACGCAC
>DCSL01000061.1:3586-3747 GCA_002325615.1 Amoebophilaceae bacterium UBA1467 | reverse complement strand
AGTAAAAAAGGAATCTTTAGGGAATAGACTCGTGCAGAACGCCCCAAGCATCTTTTAAAAAATAGAGGAGCATCAACTCCTGATACTATTTTAGTTCTACCTCAGCACCTGCTTCTTCGAGTCTGCTCTTAAGGGATTCTGCCTCATCCTTGGGGGCTCCT
>DCSL01000061.1:0-3533 GCA_002325615.1 Amoebophilaceae bacterium UBA1467 | reverse complement strand
TAGACCTTGGTGCACCATCTACAAGTTCTTTTGCTTCTTTTAGACCTAGCCCAGTCAGTTCTTTAACGAGCTTAACAACAGCAAGTTTAGAAGCACCTGCCGATTTGAGGACCACATCAAAGCTGTTTTGCTCTTCAATAACTTCAGCATTGTTACTATCTGCTCCACTAGCTACTACAACAGGAGCAGATAAAGCCGCAGGTTCAATGCCGTGCTCTTCTTTTAATATTTTCGTTAATTCATTGACCTCCTTAACACTTAGGCCAACAAGTTGTTCTGCGAATACCTTTAGATCTGCCATTTTCATTAAAAGTTTAGTTGATAATAAAATGAGTTTGAGACTACTACGCCTCCTTGGCTGCCAAAGCCCTCATCAAACCTGCTAGTTGATGCTTGCCAGACTGAAGTGAAGCCATGACATTGGTGATGGGCGCATTGAGTAGTGCGATTAATTCACCAAGCAGCTCAACCTTCGACTTAAGCTGACTTAATGGGTCTAGGTGCTCTTCCCCAATAAATAATTCCTTGTCAATAGACGCCCCCTTGAGGAATGGGCTTTCCAGCCTCCTTTGTTTTCTGAATTCTTTGATAATTTTCGCAGGTGTACTGCCAATATCTTTGGCGAATAAAATACCGGAGAACCCTTTGAGGACTGTATCACTAAAGGTTGAGTAATCTACTTCGCTTTCTAGCTTTTCGAGTGCCTTGCTGATCAGCGTATTTTTTACCACTTGGTATACTATGCCTGCCTGAAAGCATTTTCTTCTGAAGTCGTTAATTTCTTCTATGTTAAGCCCTTCTGCGTCTATAATATAGAAATAATCAGTCGAAGCAAGCTGCTCCGCCAGGGTTTCTACAATCTCATTTTTTTCTTTCCGTGTCATTTTCTTACAGTACAGGAGTACTATTTTTGTCGATAAAAACACCTTTGCTCATGGTGCTAGAAAGGCTGATACTTTTAACGTAATTCCCTTTTGACGAGGTAGGCTTTAACTTCAAAATACTGCCTATGAGTTCAAGTATATTATCTCTAAGTTGCTCACCTGAAAAAGAAATTCTTCCTATACTAGCATGTATGATGCCATATTTGTCGACCTTAAAGTCAATTTTTCCAGATCTAACTTCTTGCACAGCCTTTCCCACACTGGTAGTGACCGTACCCGTCTTGGGGTTAGGCATTAGCCCCCTGGGACCTAGTATTTTGCCCAGCCGCCCTACTTTTGCCATCACCGATGGCATGGTGATGATGGTATCTACTTGCGTCCAGCCTTGCTCAATCTTTTTTAAGTATTCATCTAAACCTACATAATCGGCACCTGCTTCTTGTGCCTCTTTTTCTTTATCGGGAGTGCACAGGACTAAAATTTTAACCTTCTTGCCGGTACCATGAGGAAGTATCACCGTGCCCCTTACCATTTGGTCTGACTTTCTAGGGTCTACTCCCAAACGAATGGCCACATCTACAGAAGAATCGAATTTTGTGTGAGTAATTTCTCCAATAAGCTGCACTGCCTCGTCCAAAGGATAGGCCTTTTGGAAGTTGTATTTATTAGTAATCTCTTTTGTTTTTTTTGTCAACCTGGCCATCGATTTCTTTTTTAATTAGCCCAAGGTGCTTCACCACTCACACTTAGCCCCATGCTTCTTGCTGTTCCGGCAATCATCTTCATCGCAGCAGGTACTTCAAAAGCATTCAGGTCTGGCATTTTGAGCGTTGCAATTTCTTCTACCTCATTCCATGTCACAGTACCTACTTTTTTCCGGTTGGGTTCTGGAGATCCCTTTTTGATCTGAGCTTTTTTCATCAGTAAGGTGGTAGCTGGGGAGGTCTTGATAACAAAATCAAATGACTTGTCCTTATAGACTGTGATGATTACAGGCAACAGCTCTCCTTGTTTGTCTTGAGTTCTAGCATTAAACTGCTTGCAAAACTCCATGATGTTGACCCCCTTACTGCCAAGAGCAGGCCCTACGGCACCAGAAGGGCTAGCTGCGCCTCCTTGTACTTGTAGTTTAATGTAAATCGCAATTTCTTTAGCCATACTTTTTACTCAACTCAAAAGTGCTCGATGTTACGAAAATTTTTCTACCTGCACGTAACTAAGTTCAACCGGTGTGTTCCTTTCAAATATCTTTACTGCAATATTGAGCTTCTTGCGCTCTTCAAATATTTCCTGAATACTGCCCGAGAATCCATTGAAAGGCCCGTCGATTACTCTCACTATTTCCCCAACGGTAAATGGTGATTCTAGGCGCAGATCACTAGCCTCACCCTCGTCCACTCTGCCTAACATTCTATTCACTTCAGCTTGCCTGAGCGGCACAGGTGCCTTGGAAACACCCCAGCCTCTTACACTCAGAAAGCCTAGTGCTCCGGCAATATTTTTTATGGCATGACTCGCCCTCCCATCTGACAGTTCAGCACAGACAAGCACATAACCTGGAAAAAAATTGCGCTCCTTTATTTTTCTCTTTCCCGCGCGCATCTCGTACACCTTCTCAGCAGGAATGAGTATTTGCGTAATACAGTCTTCCAGCTTTTGCCTTACTAACTCCGTCTCCAGGTAAGATTTAACTTTTTTCTCTTGCCCACTGACTACTTTAAGTACGTACCATTTTGGCTCACCCATTGTAAACGTAGTAGTTTTTTTCTTTCCTCGCTCTAGAAAGCATTGTAAAACCAAGAAATGGTATTTTTAAAGACCAAATCTACCAAGCCAATAACCACTGCAAAAACAAAAGAGGCAGTTAGTACCAGCATTGAACTACTTTGAAGCTCACTGTAGACGGGCCAAGAAACTTTGTTTCTTATCTCATCGATAGATCCGAGAACAAACGATTTTATTTTTGACATGCTGTTACTTCGCACGGGTGGAGAGACTCGAACTCCCAGCCAATGGTTTTGGAGACCACTACTCTACCGATTGAGCTACACCCGTGTAGGTACCTCAACTGTAGCTATCCCAGCTGGCCCGCAAATCTATGCAAATGGTCTATCATAAACAAGCATATCCCATTTTCAGGGAATGTGCTCGAGATGTAGGATAGGTAACATAGTTGCGTTACTCAATGATTTCAGTCACCTGACCTGCGCCAACGGTTCTACCCCCTTCACGAATGGCAAAACGCAAGCCTTGCTCCATAGCTATTTCGTTAATAAGCTCTACTTCGAATGTTACGTTATCACCGGGCATTACCATTTCAATGCCTTTGGGGAGTATCACTTCTCCCGTTACATCAGTAGTTCTAAAGTAGAACTGAGGCCTATACTTGTTAAAGAATGGCGTGTGGCGACCTCCTTCTTTTTTAGAAAGAACATATACCTCTGCTTTAAACCTACGGTGGGGCGTTACAGAACTTTTTTTACAAATAATCATTCCCCTGCAGATATCTTTTTTATTAATACCACGCAGTAACAACCCGACATTGTCGCCTGCTTCTCCTCTATCCTCTGCTTCTTTCACTCTTTCCACCCATCCTTCGTATTTCACCTGCATTCCTGCAATAACTGCCTCCAAATCACTTACTTTCCT
>DCSL01000042.1 GCA_002325615.1 Amoebophilaceae bacterium UBA1467 | reverse complement strand
TGTTTACGGTAAGAGCCACACGTTCGTGAGCCGCTAGATGGGTGCGCCCAATTTAGAGAAATTTCTTAGTCCTACCGCGTAGCATTTGCTGGTTGCAAGGCAATAGATCTAGCTTAGTGAAAAAAGCCAGTACATCTGATTCAGTAAACCAATAACTACATAGTGGCTTCTATGGAGAGGGCATCTTGAGGGCTTGACCCCAAAGGCTGGGGAAAAAATGCCTTATGTTTCGCGCTTCTCCTACGCCAGTGAGATACTACGGGATAATGCAGTTGAGCACCAGTGCTGGCTAAGTTTTACGACGATGCAGAATACGTTGATGACTTAGGGTTCCCATAGAAAATATTCTTTTTCCAAAAGCTTTTCCTCTAGTTCCTTGGAAGCTATGACAGCTGCTTTAGGCGTTTTATTGTATAGATCTGCTATCGTGTTATCGTCTGGATTTTCCAGTTTAACAATTCTAGAACTAAATAATCTGAGCGCAAAAGCTTCCGTCATTTTAATATTACCAGCACCGTTATGTACATTGACCCAAGCTAGCTCCTTTTCATCAAAGTATGCAGCTAGGTCCTTGTATTTAAAGATTCCTATTTCTCTACACAGGCCCGTCTCAAACTTATCTGCTGGAATAATTAGTTTGACGGATTGTACATCATAAATCTGTACCGACCTCACCTTATCGAATATCCAGTCTTCCATCAGCTCGAGAATAGAGACTTCGTTTGGTAAAAAGTACTCCGCTAGCTTTTCTTTTTGAGCAGTTGATTTTTCTTGAACTTTGTCTTGCCATGCATTGTCATCTGTAAATCCCAAAGCTTTTTCTTCTTCAGAAAAATCATCAGCTTTTGGAAGCTTGAGTTTTTCAAAGAACTCTTCTTTGGTCATCGGTTTTGTAAAAGCTTCGTCGCTGTAAACGGTCAATAAGCCTGTTTCTACGCCCTCAATGATAACTTTGGTAATCTCGTTCTTATGAGGGAAGAAAGATTTGTTCGATTTTTCTTTCAAGTCTATGTGCCTCCATATTCTATTTTTAATCAGAACATTTTCCTCTGGGATGGGATAGAGCGAGTGTGGATTATATGCTACATGAGGACTATCAGCATCCGGCTCTTCCGCCGCCTGTGCAGGGGAACTAAAGATTAATCCTAGAAGACCTACAATGCATAGCAAAGCAAAACGTTTCATGGCAAACTTTTTAGGTTAATGGAATGGTATGAATAATGGTGCCAATTTTTACTGCCTCTATTTCTCCTTTAAAGTTTAGCCGTTCTACTTTTTTTATCTCAATCACTAGCCTGTCGCCAGGTTTTGCTAAAGCAACGAAATCATGGAGGCTTACATCCTGGCTATTCACGCTTTGGGTCTTCAAGGCCCTGCTACCACGTGCCAAAGAAACTTCCCACTGTGCTACTCTGTAACGTGCATCTTTAGGTAAAAAGGTTCTAAAGCTTTCATCAGCTATGGCCCTTACCTCTAAACTTCTGGGGCCCGGAACAGGTATACCTTGCTTTTCATTGAGTACCTTTCCTTTACTGGTGATGAATATTTCTGGCTTAGGTATTCTCCTAACTTTGAAGAGTTGTGTATCTAATAAGTTTTTGTTGCTATAAATATTAAGTTTTACTTCGAGAGCATTAGGAACTACAGTGACCAAGCCTCTTCCCTCGCCAGAAAGCACACTAGCCCCGGTAGCAGAAAAACTAGGATTGTATTCTGTACCTAGTGCGGGTACCTGTATATTCAACTCATTACCACAGTTGAGGTACAAAGCCTGTACCGCTGCAGACTGCACTTGAATAACGGGCTTGGCTACAAAATACGCTATATCTTCCGTCAAAATAGTTTCTTTCCCACCAGGCAATTTGAGCTTAATGGCCGCTTTGAATATTTTCCTGGCCAGCCCATCTTCATTGTACTTTCCTGGTGATGCCAAAAACTCTATGCTTCCTACCCCTTCTTCCACAATGATTTTTTTCCCATCAATGGTCATCTCAGGATCGACCCCAGAAGAGGAGGCTGCAAGAAACAGTTTTGCTTTGTATTTGGCCCCAGCTGCCACGATATTGGATTGCGGTTTAACCAATGGAACCAGATTATCAAACTTAATGTCTTCAGCACCCACACTGTTAGCTAGCGCTGCCAACGCTTTTGTTTCTGCATGAACGATATCTGAAGCAAATTGACTGAGTGTTGCCAAAGCTGCTCCTAGGGGCGTTGTATCAAAATTTAGGGTAGCAAAGTCCTTAGTAGATTGGTTGGGATCATCTTTGAAAAGTGCGCTGTCTTTGGCATCTAAGGCAATTGGTGCAAATTCTATACCAGTGGCTTGTGTCAGATATTGTGTGTAACCATTGAGTATTTTTTGTAGCTCGATGCCTTTGCCATCATGAAGCATCAGCTTGGCTACAGAAGTTTCGTTTTTCAACCCTTTAGGACGTCCAGTTTTTTTGTCTTTTCCTCCTGTGAGTACAACAAGCTTGGTTTTTAGGCTATCTATATGACTAATAACTTGTTGGGTTTCCTTTCTCACACTCAGCGCGGTATTGAAAACCTTAATATCATCTTCCCTATTGCTCATCTCTTGCACGGTGGCTTGTATGCTTTCTAGGCTTCTGGCGTTCTCTTGCATCTTTAGGACAACACCTCGCTCTAAGCTTTTGTTAATCAGTATAAACTTATCTAACACACTGCCACTCACCTGAAGCGCCAATAATGCTGTCAGCACCAGGTACATCATCCCGATCATCTTTTGTCTTGCACTCAGCTTTTCTCCGGCCATGGATTCAGAATATCTTGATTAGAAGTATCTTGCTTACTTTTTAAGTGCTGCCAGCATATTTCCGTAGATGCCATTCAGAGAGGCTATCTTTGTGCTAAGCTGAACCAGTTCTGCTTCAAATCTTTCCGTTTCCTCACTGGCCGTTTGCAGCTTTCTCATAGACTCAGCAATACGTGTGCAGACTTCGTACGTTGTTTTCGAACGCAAGTCGGCCTCTTGTGACTCTTTTTTATAAGCTGTGTTGAGTGCGCTTAGCGTTTCGGTAATGTTTTGGATCTGCGCATGGTAGTACTGCATGTCCTGAGACACACTTACTAGACTGTGAATAGCCCCCAAGGCACCTTCGTGTGCTTCATACATATTTTCTAATACTGCAGAGGCTTTTTCTATATTGGTTGTGTACTTTTTTGTCGCTTCTGAAAGATCAGGCACGGAGGACAGGTTGGCAACAGTGTCAGCAAGGCGGTGCATGCCTTGTCCCAGTCGCTCAATCAATGCACTATCTATTCGGGCTTGAGCAAACATGTCGTCTATTTTCTCTCCAACAAGGCCATGAGACCTGGCGCTGGCCAAAGTCGCACTGCCTTCATGGGCTCCGAGCAGCTCTGGATACACCTTAGTCCAGTCCAATTCTTTCTCTTTAGGCTCAAAGGAGCTCAAGAAAAAAATAATTGCCTCTGTCGTCAGCCCTAACCCTAGCATCAAGGCTCCTCCAGGCCAGTTGAGCAGCTTAAACATTGCTCCGGCTATAACAATAGCAGCACCAATGCCATAAATTTTAGGCATGATGTCTTTGTAAAACTTCATCTTGAAGTTATGCGTCAGGAATAAGTTTCTAGCCATGTATGCGTTATTTTTTATTATTAATTATTTATTACTAGGCTCTTCACCAATGTGGGGCATCACGCACCGAAAGCCAATGTAAGACCTGGCTCGGTCTTTGTACTCGTAGTCAATAGCATCTGTTTGTAAAAAACGAGCAATATCCTTCCAGGAACCCCCTTTAATAACCTTGCGAGGTTCTTGGTCATCAAGATAAATAGGATTTAAATCCCACATGCGGGCTGCTGCTGCCGGGTTGTAAGCATCTAAGGTCTACTCAGATACGTTCCCACCTATGTGCAAGCCATAGTCATTGGGTGCAAAGTGATCGACGGGAGAGGTGTGATCGTATCCACATTCTCTGTAATTACCTCTGCTAGATTTAAAGTTGGCAAGCAGCTTTCCTCTGGCATCTCTCACGTAAGGCCCACCCCATGGGTACTTAGCAAACGGGTTGCCGCCCCTAGCAGCATAGGTCCACTCTGCAGCTGTAGGAAGCCTAAATTTAGGCATTTCCCACAAACCGTGTTCCTCCCTGTATGTATTCAAGTGCTTAGTTCTCCATACTGCAAAGTGCCGCGCTGCTTCCCAGGTAATACCTACTACAGGAAAGTCATCAAAAGAAATGTGCTCATAGTAACACTCTACCATACGATCTGCCATATGGTGAGCAAAGTCCTTTTGCCACACGCTCATATCTGGATACAGCTCCTTCATAATTACTTCCTCACTAAGCACGCTAGAAGTACTTGTCTCTTTTTCAATGGAGGACCCTTCTACAACACTAGAAGGGTCTCTCTCCTCCTGCTCGTCAGATGTATTGCGTGCTTCCTGCATAGATGCTGCTTCTTCTAATAACGCATTGATAAACTGACGATACTTGTTATTGGTAACCTGACATTTATCCACGTATAGGCTACTAACCGCTACCTGGTTTGGAGGGTTGACGAGAGAAGCCATATCTTGATCAACGGCGCCAATTACGCAAGAGCCACCAGGAATAAAAACCATATCAAACGGTGTTTCCATTTTCCAGCCGAGCCTTCCCGATACGCCTACTACTTCTCCGCGATCATCCCTGTCTCGTCCTATCAAGCAGCTTTGAATAGTCAATACCAAGAAGGTCATAGTGAATAGATGAGATAAGCATGTTGCTCTGGTAGCTCGTATCATGGGTGTGCGGCCTAATGCTAAAATTTATATAGCGACAAAGGTATTTCTGTTTAGTGATTTTGACAACCCTGATGGATTAATGTTTAAATTGCAGGGAAAAAATTTTCTTGGCGATGATTTTCTGAAGATTATGGCTGGCTGCTTAAGTGATTACAATGTTCCGTGCCCCTCTCGCGCGCAGTAGAACTTCAGGAGCATGAGGATTCCTACTAAACACCCCCAAATAGCGCCTAAGCATGTTTTATTATCTTTTCCAATATTTTCATGAAACACTGAATTGGCCAGGTACTGGCGTCTTCAAATATATCTCATTCAGAGCAGCAACAACGGCCATATTTTCTTTGCTGATTACTATTGTGATGGGGAAGAAATTGATTCATTCCTTTCATGAACGACAAGTGAAAGAAGTAGTACGGGAGTTGGATTTGGATGGGCATCAGGAGAAGAGAAATACTCCAACCATGGGCGGAATTGCTATTATCACGGCAATTGTGATACCTACATTACTCTTTGCAAAGCTAACCAATACATACATCATCTTGTTGCTAACGGCTACGTTGTGGATGGGGGTTATTGGTTTTGTGGATGACTATATCAAGGTCTTTAAGCAAGACAAAAAGGGCTTGGCAGGGAAATTCAAGGTGTTTGGACAGGTGAGTCTGGGACTGGTAGTAGGCCTGGTGCTTTATTTTCACAAAGATGTGGTAGTGCGGGAACTGGGAGCACCTGTGGCAGTGATCGAACGGGGAGAGGCAGCAGCTGTAGTTTTTAGAGATGTAAAGTCTACGAAAACGAATGTGCCCTTCTTTAAAAACAATGAGTTAGACTACAGCCAACTCATTCCTGGCTTGAGCGGTCAATACACATGGATAGTGTATGTGCTGATAGTCACCTTTGTAGTAACTGCAGTGTCTAATGCGACAAACCTTACAGATGGCTTGGATGGCTTGGCAGCAGGGACGTCAGCGATTATTGGTACTACACTGGCTATTCTAGCCTACTTGTCGGGCAATATTATTTTCTCACAGTACCTCAATATTATTTACATTCCTGACCTGGGTGAGTTGGTGATTTTTTGTACTGCTTTTGTGGGAGCTTGTGTGGGGTTCTTATGGTACAATACCTATCCTGCACAAATTTTTATGGGTGATACTGGCAGCTTGACCATCGGGGGGCTCATTGCTGTACTTGCTATTATGATTAGGAAGGAGTTACTCATTCCATTACTCTGTGGCATTTTTTTGATTGAAAACCTCTCTGTCATCATTCAGGTTTTTTATTTCAAGTATACCCAGCGAAAATATGGCGTAGGGAAAAGGGTCTTTAAGATGGCACCTATCCACCACCATTATCAAAAACTAGGTTTGCACGAGGCCAAGATCGTAACGAGATTTTGGATCTTGGGGATCTTGCTGGCTATTTTCACACTCACAACGCTGAAACTTCGGTAGCAGCCCAACGCAAATGAGGTATCAATTACTTGGCGTACTCAGGGCCATGCTTGACGTTACTAGTGGCCTGAGCATGTGTTGGGGTCGCAGTGTTATAAAAAAAAGAAGGGGTTTTGGGGTTTTTGCCACGAACTAACTAATTCCATCGTATCATCAATCACTTGTACCATGCAAGGCAAAAAGCCTACTTTACTGAAAGGAACGCGTGACTTTGCAGCCCCTCAGGTATTTAGAAGGAATTACATTTTTGACACCATTCGGCATATCTACCAAAAGTATGGGTTTTTGCCACTCGAAACACCTGTGCTAGAACACCTGACCACGCTGACAGGAAAATATGGCGAAGAGGGGGACCAACTGCTGTTCAAAATCCTGAACTCAGGTGATTTCTTAGAAGGGGTCGATAGTCATACCAAGGATTATAAAACCTTATTGCCTCAGATTGCAGCCAAGGGGCTGCGCTATGACCTGACCGTGCCCCTGATGCGGTATGTGGCGATGAACAAGGACAAGCTTATTTTCCCCTTTAGGAGGTATCAAATACAGCCTGTATGGCGTGCAGACCGTCCACAAAAGGGTCGTTATAGAGAGTTTTATCAATGTGATATTGACATGGTAGGTGCCTCTTCTTTATTGTGTGAGGCAGAAATTTTGGTCATGATCCACGAGGTGCTTCTTCAATTGGGGATCAAGGATTTTACCATCCATATGAACCACCGGGATGTACTCAAGAGCCTAGCAACGCTAGGGGGCGCGACTAACCAAGAGGGAGCTCTTTGTGTGACCCTGGACAAGCTAGATAAGGTGGGAAAAGACAAAGTACTAGAAGAACTAAAAGGCAAAGGATTTTCCCCCGCTGCCCTGGAAAGGCTTTTGTTTATCTTTGATCTGCCAGCAACACAAGTAGACAGGTGGCCGATCCTGACCAAGCAGCTAGGGCTCACCCAAAAAGGCATGCAGGACATGCAGAAAATTCTCGACTACGTACACGCTTTAGGGCTAGAGGAACCTTCTATTACACTAGATCCTACGCTGGCTAGGGGATTGTCATACTACACAGGGACGATCTTTGAGGTAAAAATGAAACACACGAACTGGGGCAGCCTGGGTGGTGGGGGACGGTATGATGGCTTGACGGATATCTTTGGGCTGACTGGGGTATCTGGAGTAGGTTTTTCTTTTGGTCTGGATCGGCTCTATTCGGTACTAGAGGCGCTGGATTTATTTCCGTCCTCTATGGGCTCTACCACGCAGGTGCTACTTGCCAACCTAGACCCTGCCTCTGAAAAATGGACTTTGAAGGCACTGACTACCTTGAGAACCAACGACATTCGGGCAGAAATATATCCAGCAGTCGTCAAGCTGAAAAAGCAGTTGCAGTATGCACACAAACGACAAATCCCTTTTGTTGCCATCATTGGTGAGGAAGAGCACGCAGCCGGTGTAATCACCCTCAAAGACATGCGGACCCGCACACAGCAACAGTATTCGTTAGAACAGATGCTTCAAGAATTATCTTAATTTCAGCAGCAACACAGCATGAATTTATGGAAGGTTTCGAAAAAATATTGGGACAGATGCAAGAAGCCCAAAAAAAAGTTCAAGAGATACAACAAAAATTAGCCCAAATACAAGCCACCGGAGAAGCAGGCGCAGGCGCAGGCGCAGTGAAAGTTACGGTAGATGGGCATAAAAAAGTACTAAAACTAGATATCGACAAGGAATTCATTCATCCTGAAGAAAAAGAAGTACTTCAGGACCTAATTATTGCAGCAATTACCCTGGCTACCCAGGCCGTAGCCGAAAAGGTGAAAGAGGAAATGAAGCAAAGTGCATCAGGGATACTGGGCGAGATCCCTATGGATTGGATGCTGTGAAAAATCTAGGAAGAACGTGTGCAAGGCCATCGTATAGGTATGGACACCCCAATGCTTATCAAGGCATATCAAGACGCATCACCCAGCAAGCAATATTTGATGATTTCAGCATGATCAACAGGTGTATAGCACCAGTTGGCTTCTATGGATCACAGCAATAAGTACATTGTAAGTGAAAACCAGCTTCTTTTTTGAGAAAGTCAGGGATTTCTCTTTCTGGAAACCTTATTGATGAACAATGCATGCATTTTTTACACTGTAGAGATGTACCCTTGATCTACGGAAAGCGTTTTCTGCTGGGCGCTTTGGACTGCTAATTGGTCACAGCGTTCATTCTCCACATGGCCTGCATGTCCTTTAATCCAACAGAAACTAACGTGGTGTTGCTGGTACACCTTCCAAAATCTCCTCCAAAGATCAGCATTCTTTTTCCCTTTAAAATCCTTCTTTAACCAAGATAGAAGCCAGCCCTCTTGTACTGCCGCTATTACATATTTGGAATCTGAGTAAATGGTTACGGCTTGTTTTTCACTTTTTAAAGCCTCTAACCCTACAATTACTGCCAACAACTCCATCCGGTTATTAGTAGTCAACTGAAACCCTCCAGAAAGTTCCTTTCTGTGGCCCTGGTATTTCAACACTACACCATAACCTCCCGGCCCTGGATTGCCTCTTGAAGAACCATCTGTATAAATAGCAACCAAACTACAAAAAAAGATGGGTCTTGAATAACTTGACCGCTATAGAGAGCACCACAACACCCATCACTTTGTGAATAATATTCACACCTAGCTTGCCTAATCGATGTCCAATAAATTCAGAATACCGTATAACAACATACACAAATACAAGATTCGCGAGTGTACCGCATAGAATATTGACAATGGCATAGTCTTCCTTCAAAGTAAGTAGTGTGATTAATGTGCCTGTACCTGACACGACGGGAAATGCCAACGGCACAATAGAGGATGTTCCATCATTGTCTAGTGAGATATGGAAGATGCTGACATCCAGAACCATCTCTAAGCCTAGGATGAATAATATGATGCTGCCAGCCAATACAAAAGAGCCGATATCAATCGAAAAAATATCAAGCATAGATTGGCCCAAAAGCAAAAACGTAACCATGATCACACTCACCGCGACCATTGTTTTTCGTATATGAATACTCCCCGCCCTACTTCTTATATTCATAATGATAGGTATACTGCCTAGTATATCAAGGACAGCAAATAGCACCCAAAATGAAGAAAGTGTTTGCTGCCAATCAAAGCCAACGAAAAAATCACGGACACCATGCATGGTATGGAAGATTTTATAAAATAACCCTATCCCTCCGATGCTGAAAGAAGCATATTCTTTCTCAAATACTGCGATCTGTAGAGGAAAAGCCCTCAAACTTAGGCAGCAAGAATTACATAAAAAAGCAGGGACTACGACAGATGGAAGAAAAGTTAATTTTTCTTCCAAAACCTTATACTTTATCCCCTTAAGGCTTATTTCTGCTACTTAATGCGAAGGGACTCCCCGATTCTTAAAGGGATTATTTTACTTATATTCGCCAGCTGGTTTTTTGGCCTGTTCCACGTGGAACACTAGCCTGTGTCACCCTCTGTAAGTAAATGTATACATAAGAACAGTTATATGTTTCCAACGTACGACATCATTGTAGTAGGCGCAGGCCATGCCGGTTGCGAGGCAGCGGTAGCGGCAGCCAAGATGGGCTCCAAGGTGCTCTTGGTGACTATGAATATGAACACCATTGCACAAATGTCTTGTAACCCTGCCATGGGCGGCATTGCCAAAGGACAAATTGTGCGCGAAATTGATGCGCTTGGAGGCATGTCAGGCATTATTGCCGACCAATCTATGATTCAGTTCCGCATGCTGAATAAATCCAAAGGTCCAGCCATGTGGAGTCCTAGAACCCAAAACGATCGCATGCGATTTGCAGAGGCATGGCGCTTGGCCTTGGAGAAGACACCCAATGTGGATTTCTGGCAAGAAATGGTGAGTGAAATCATCATTCAAGAAGGGCAAGCTGTAGGTGTGAAAACAGGTATGGGGCTAGAAATTCGGTCTAAAGCTGTCATTCTGACCAATGGTACTTTTCTGAATGGTCGTATCCACATTGGTGAAAAACAGTTTGGAGGGGGCAGAACAGCGGAAAGAGCAGCTAGTGGCTTGACGGAGCAATTGATAGCCGTGGGTTTTGAAGCTGGTAGAATGAAAACGGGCACACCGCCACGCGTGGATGGAAGAACGCTGGACTACCACAAAATGGAGGAACAACCAGGTGATGAACAGGCCGGTAAATTTTCTTTTCTAAATGCTACCCAGCCCTTGCAGCAACAAAAAAGCTGCTACATTACCTACACCAACAAAAAAGTCCACCAAATTTTAGCGGGTGGCTTTGACCAG
>DCSL01000063.1:12015-25617 GCA_002325615.1 Amoebophilaceae bacterium UBA1467 | reverse complement strand
TTATGCCTAATAATCCAAGAAATGGAGAAACTTTTTAATGAAAAAAAAGAACATACCACAAATAGGCATGCACCCTTGCTACGGGGAAAAAATATTTGATACATACCACAACACTACCAACAGCGTAAAGAATACCTGCAAAACTGCCAATGAGCTGCCCTAGACCGAAAGCACTGAAGGCATGTGTGGTCTTTTGCCCAGTGCTACTCATCAAAGCATTGTCTAGTGGGTCTTTCCAGAAGAAAACTCCCTGTATGATTCCTCAAATCCTGAGCGGCTTTCACGATAATGAGAAAGACTACCTTCATCATTGCAGATAGCCTTTTGTAAAGAAATTGGCGCATTACACTACTCTTCTACCTCTTCGTATTCTGCCTCGGCAGCATTACTATTGTCATCTCCTTTGTGCGCATCTCCTTCTGGCTGTTGAGTTCCTTCTGTTGCACTGGATTGCTGCGCAGCTTGGTACATTTCCTGCGAAGACTGTTGCCAAGCCTTGTTCAGCGCTTCTATGGCTTGATCAATGGCTGACAGATCTTGGGCCCCATGGGCTTTTTTCAAAGCAGCTAGGGCTTCTTCGATGGCTTTTTTGTTGCCTTCTGAAAGCTTGTCACCAAATTCCTTGAGTTGTTTCTCAGACTGAAAAACCTGTGAGTCAGCGGCATTCAGCTTGTCGATACGTTCCCTTTCTTTTTTGTCCGTTGCTGCATTGGCTGCTGCTTCTGCTTTCATTTTGTTGATTTCCTCTTCTGTCAGTCCTGAAGAAGCCTCGATGCGAATTTTCTGCTCTTTGCCTGTGCCTTTGTCTTTGGCAGAAACATTCAGAATACCATTGGCATCAATGTCAAACTTCACTTCAATCTGGGGCACTCCTCTTGGAGCAGGTGGGATCCCATCAAGATGAAACTTACCAATGCTGCGGTTGTCTTTGGCCATGGGCCGCTCTCCTTGTAAAACGTGAATATCTACAGAAGGCTGACTGTCGGCTGCTGTGGAGAATATCTGTGACTTTGCAGTGGGTATGGTGGTGTTGGCTTCAATAAGTTTGGTAAATACTCCACCCATGGTTTCAATACCTAAAGAAAGCGGAGTGACATCGAGCAGCAATACGTCTTTGACTTCGCCAGTCAATACACCGCCCTGGATGGCTGCACCAATGGCCACCACTTCATCTGGGTTGACACCTTTGGAGGCTTTTTTGCCGAAGAACTTTTCTACTTCCTCTTGGATTTTAGGAATTCTGGTAGAACCACCCACCAAAATGACTTCATCGATGTCTACGGTCTGGACATTGGCATCTTGCAACGCCTTTTTGCAGGGCTGTAGCGTTCTTTTCACCAAGTCATCGACAAGCTGCTCAAACTGCGCTCTGGTCAGCGTTTTGACGAGGTGTTTGGGCATACCATCGACCGCCATAATATAGGGCAGGTTGATCTCTGTACTGGTAGCGCTAGAAAGTTCTACTTTGGCTTTTTCTGCGGCTTCTTTGAGGCGCTGCAGGGCAGTGGGGTCTTTCTTCATATCCAACCCTTCTTCTTTCTGGAACGTGTCTGCCAACCAGGTAATAATTTTTTGGTCAAAATCATCTCCCCCTAAGTGTACATCCCCATTGGTGGACTTGACTTCAAATACACCGTCACCGAGCTCTAGAATGGAAATGTCAAAGGTACCACCGCCCAAGTCAAAAACGGCAATCTTCATGTCCTTGTTTTTTTTGTCTAGACCATAGGCCAGGGCCGCTGCGGTAGGCTCGTTAATAATGCGCATAACGTCTAGGCCTGCAATTTTTCCGGCTTCTTTAGTGGCTTGTCGCTCGGCATCGTTGAAGTAAGCGGGCACGGTGATCACTGCTTTTTTAACTTCGGTGCCAAGGTAGTCTTCGGCAGTTGCTTTCATTTTTTGCAAGATCATGGCTGATATCTCTTGGGGGGCATACATCCGATCGCCGATCTTGATGCCCACAGTGCCATTTTTCCCTTTTTCTACTTTGTAAGAAACCTCTTTGTGCTCCTCTCCCACTTCAGCATATTTTTTACCCATAAAGCGCTTGACAGAGCTGATGGTATTGTGTGGATTGATGACAGCTTGTCGTTTAGCAGGATCCCCTATTTTTCGGTCTCCTTTGCCTTCGTTCAAAAAAGCAACGACCGAAGGGGTAGTCCTTTTTCCCTCACTATTGGCGACAACAACAGGCTCGTTGCCTTCCATCACAGCCACGCAAGAGTTGGTTGTTCCTAAATCAATTCCAATAATTTTTCCCATGTTGGTTGTATTAAAATTAAGTTTTCAATGAGTCATGCTACTCTAAGAACCTAAGGAGCAAGTGCCGTGCCAGGTTGAGGGCGTAGTTGCTTGTCGTGTCATTTTGACACATATGCTAACGAAGATTTAGTAACGTAAGATGCACCACAAAGAAGCTACCAAGCTTGAATTATTAGTATGGGCTTCCTTTACTTTGACAGTCATTCCAAACCACTCAGATCAAATTCTTCTAAGAAAGCAGTGGTAAACTTCCCACCCCTAAACTTGGTATCGCGCATGAGACGCAAGTGAAAAGGAATAGTGGTTTTAATACCTTCGATGACAAATTCTTCCAGTGCTCTTTGCATCCTAAAAATGACTTCTGCTCGAGACTGCCCCCGCACAATGAGCTTAGCGATCATGGCATCGTAATGGGCAGGAATGGTGTAACCTGCGTAGATATGGGTATCAACCCGGACACCAACACCCCCAGGCAGATGGAGATTTGTGATCTTGCCGGGGCAGGGCCTGAAGTCTTTGCTGGGGTCTTCGGCATTGATCCTGCACTCCATGGCATACCCGTTTGGATAATAGTTCTGGCCACTGATCTTTTCGCCGGCTGCGATTTTAATTTGCTCTTTGATCAGGTCCAAGCTGGTTACTTCTTCTGTCACAGGGTGCTCTACCTGAATACGGGTATTCATTTCCATGAAGTAAAAGTTACGATGCTTGTCCACCAAAAACTCAACTGTGCCCACTCCTTCATAGTTAATAAATTCAGCGACTTTTATAGCTGTCTGGCCCATTTTCTCACGCAGTGCTTGGGTCATGAATGGTGATGGAGTCTCCTCGACAAGCTTTTGGTGCCTGCGTTGAATCGAGCAGTCGCGCTCAGACAAGTGGCAAGCCTGTCCTGTGTAGTCGCTAGCAACCTGGATTTCTATGTGCCGAGGTCCTTCGATAAGCTTTTCTAAGTAAAGGCCGTCATTGCCAAAGGCAGCTTGGGCTTCGCGCCTGGCCTCGTCCCAGGCTTTGGAAAATACTTGCGCATCTTGCACAATTTTTATGCCCTTGCCGCCACCGCCTGCAGTGGCTTTGAGCAATACAGGAAAGCCCATGGCTTGAGCCAAGGCAATACCTTCTTCCACAGAGACCAAAAGTCCTTCTGAACCTGGAATGGTGGGTACACCAGCTTGCTTCATGGTGGCTCTGGCTGTGGCTTTATCACCCATCTTACTGATAGCTTCAGGAGAGGGGCCAATGAACTTGATGCCGTACTCTTTGCATATACTAGCAAAGGCTGCGTTTTCTGCTAAAAATCCATAGCCAGGATGAATGGCATGGGCGTTGGTGAGCTCAGCTGCAGCGATGAGGCGTGGAATGCTAAGATAAGACAGTTGGCTAGGAGCAGGTCCAATACACACTGCTTCATCTGCAAAACGCACATGGAGACTATCCTTATCTGCTGTAGAGTAAACAGCTACAGTTTTGATGCTCATCTCACGGCATGTCCTGATGATGCGTAACGCAATTTCTCCTCGGTTGGCAATGAGTATTTTTTCGAACAAAATTTTCTTAGTTATGCGTGTTGAGTGCCCATCGGTGTAAGGTTGCCGCGATTATAGTATAAAACATAAACACGCACATCATTTTGGGTCGTTCAATAGCAGATGGTGTATCATAACATGTTGCTTTCCAGTCAGTATATCAGTTACAAAGCTTTGTGGTGCACAAGCAGCGATGTCAAAATTTTTTCTTCATGATGTTCGCCCTAACAGCTTATGGCTCCCTAAGCAGGATGCACCAAAAAAAGTGGCTGGTCGTATTCTACTGGAGAAGCATCATCGACCAATACCTTGACAATAGTACCCGCAATATCTGCTTCGATCTCATTGAAGAGCTTCATGGCTTCAATAACACATAGTTTCTGGCCTTGTTGTATCCGGTCGCCTACTTGGACAAAAGGTGGTGCACCTGGATTGGATGCTTGATAAAACGTACCCACCATGGGCGCCTTAAACTCAACGTAAGAACTGGTTGGTGTACTACTCACATCGCTTAAAGGATGCGGGGCAGCCTGGATAGCTGTCACAGCTGCTGAACTGTTAGGTGGTTCTGGAAGTATTTGCTGCGCAACAGGCATACGCTTCTTAATAGACAACTTGATTTGTTCGGTCTCTATGCTCACCTCTTCCAAACCAGACTTGGTAATGAATTCGATCAGGCGTTCAATCTCTTCGACTTTCATAAGTTATTTTTTTATGCGCTCTGCATAGGTACTTGTTCGGGTGTCAATTTTAAGTATGTCCCCGTTGTCAATGAACAAAGGAACTTGAATTTGTACCCCTGTTTCTAACGTAGCAGGTTTAAGTGTCTTAGTGGCTGTATCGCCTTTAAACCCAGGCTCTGTATAAGTTACTTTAAGTGCTACAAAAGCGGGCAGCTCACAGTTTAGTGGTTTGGCTGTTTCCTGGTGAAAAAGAATGTCTACTTCTTGGCCTTCTTTGAGTAGTTGGGGTGCATTAATTAGGGATGCCTCCAGCATGAGTTGCTCAAAAGAAGCATTGTCCATAAAGTAATAACCTGTAGTATCCTGGTACAAGAACTGATGTGGTCTATGCTCCACTCTGGCAATATCTATCTTTACACCTGCATTAAAAGTTTTATCAATAACTTTCCCTGTAGTTATACTCTTGAGCTTGGTACGTACAAAAGCCCCCCCTTTACCTGGCTTGACATGTTGAAACTCGACAATGGTGTAGAGGTCGTTGTTAAGTTGAATACACAAACCATTCCTAAAGTCACTTGTGGTTGCCATCTTAAATCTTGATCAATAGTCAATCATAAAACACGCCTGCAAGCTCCGCTTACTGACTCCAAATTACATAAGCTCCCCCCCAGGTAAAGCCCCCACCGAAAGCCGTCAAGATAAGCCGGTCGCCTGGCTTGAGTTGAGACTCATATTGCCACAGACAGAGTGGGATAGTTGCTGCTGTGGTGTTTCCAAATTTATCAATGTTGATCATGACTTTGTCCATACTCACGCCCGCCCTTTGAGCCACGACACTGAGGATTCTCTGATTGGCTTGATGTGGAACAATAAAAGCAATATCGTCACTGCTTAGGTGATTCCTTTGCATGATTTCTTCGACGATTTCGGCCATTTTACTGACAGCTATCTTAAATACCACTTGGCCGTTTTGATACAAGTAATGTGCCTTAGCGTCGATGGTTGCGTGTGAAGGGGGTCTCCTACTGCCCCCAACTTTTTGGTGCAAGTGTTCTTCGCCTGCCCCATCGCCCCCAAGCACACTATCCATAATGCCTTGGCCCGCTTCATTGGGCGTTAGTAAAACGGCCCCTGCCCCATCACCAAAGAGGATGCAGGTTGTCCTGTCTTCATAATCCACCATAGAGGACATTTTGTCGACACCAACCACCACTACTTTGCGGCACTTACCGGTTTCTATAAATTGGGCACCGGTAACCATAGCGTATACAAACCCAGAGCAGGCAGCTTGCAAGTCGTAGCTAAAGGCATTGACAGCACCCACAGCGTGGGCAATAATATTGCCCGTGGCCGGTGTAGGCATATCAGGGGTAATGGTAGCACAGATAAGAAGATCGATATCGTGGGGATCAGTATGAGTCTTCTCGAGCAAGCCCCTGACAGCTTCGATACCCATGACGGAGCTGCCTTGATTTTCTCCTTTAAGGATGTGTCGTTCCTTAATGCCTGTTCGGGTCGTGATCCACTCGTCAGTAGTGTTGACCATCTTTTCCAACTCAGCATTCGTAAGGATGTAGTCGGGTACATAGCCATGGACACCGGCGATGGCTGCACGTATCGGTTTTGTCATATACTCTTTTAATACTTACAGCTTATTATTAGTGAATTTTACACGCTTCATGCACAGTTCAAGTACAGTTGCATTCATTGACGTTTTTACCTGGTCTACAACTTTTTTCCAAAAGGCTGTAGGTTACTTTTGGAGTAACGGCCTTGTATAAGGAGTCCATATTGTTTTTCGCTATAGTTGCTGCGGTGGCGGTAGTAACGTATGAGACCTGCGCCATGCTTATTGCTGCTTATGGCACTGGATCAAGCTTATTCCCCAACATTGGTGGTCTATAAGAAAATAGGGAGAGTATAACTAACCCCTACTTCTCCATGACGACTTGGCCTTTGTAATAGAGCTTGTCCTCATGCCAAAAAGCGCGGTGGGGCAAGTGTAGTTCACCTGTAGTAGGACAGACGGAGAAGTTAGGCATTGCAGCCTTGTCGTGGGTTCTTCTTTTGTCTCTTCTGGTTCTGGAAATCTTTCGTTTAGGATGTGCCATGATTCATTGCGTTGCTTGTGTTTTTTTTTGCTAAACTATATGGTAGCCTGTGTGCTATTGGCAGATATACCTGAGAATTGCTGGCTCATCATCCACCATGATTGAAGAAGCGTGGGTGTAGTTTTTTCATAGGTACTTCCAGGCTGACAAAGTCATAGATATGCTGGGCAATGTTAATGGTTGCAGTTTTGTGTTCAAGCGTGTATAGCTCTGTAATTAGCTCCTTATTCTCGTGGCCTAGTCTGAAACTCATTTCTTTTTCAATATTCACTGGATAGGCAAATGTTTCCAGGCTTCTATCACAGATCAACTCTACTGCTCCCGTAATGCTGAATAGCAGCTGAATATTGCTGCGCTTTCTGTCTACCTTAACTGTGACTGTTAGCTCTCCTTTTTCCAGTAAGCTATTTTCAAAAAGTTCGAAAAATGTTGCTCCCAGATTATAGATCAGCACACCATGGGGCTGGATAATATCAACTTCAAATGCTTTTAAGGGCAACATGCTCTGCTCACGGAAGAAGGACGAATTTAACAAATAATATCCTAGAATAGAAAGTAGTGTATATTCTTTACCCTGCTCAGAAATGTTCTGAGACCATTGCAAAATGCTTGAAAATCATCCTTCATTTACTTTAAACTGGGTAGATACCTTAATTTTGCAGCAGTCTGTTCTTGTTACTTCTGATAGCTATGGGGAATCAAAACAGGATCATCTTGGATAAAGGCTGGGTGGTTATATTGGACTACCTTTGCGCCTAGGAAGTTTTTGATTGCAATGGGGTGCAAGCGTTAGGCTTTCTTAGGTATAAAATTATGTTTAAGAACATTCTCCTTTACGTGTGAGGTTACGCATAGATTGGTGCTATGATGAAAATCTCCCGTGACTATTTTGAGCTATATTTTGCAACTTTTTAGCCTAGACCTTTTACTTATATGTTGTTACACTACGTCATCTGGGACATTAATCCAGTCCTCCTACGTCTAGGAATTTTTGAAATCCGATGGTACGGATTATTGTTTGCATTAGGGTTTTTATTAGGCAGACAACTATGGTATCATTTCCTGAAGGGAGAGGGAAAACCTGTGAACGATTTAGATGCATTGGTACTCCATACCATGTTAGGAACGATCGTTGGAGCGCGGCTAGGGCACGTGTTGTTTTATGATTTTTCCTACTACTCTCAACATCCACTAGAAATTTTCTTGCCTTTTGTTTTTACACCTACTTTCAAGTTTACAGGTTATTCGGGTTTAGCCAGTCATGGTGCTGCTATAGGCATTTTAACAGCTATTTACATCTATGTAGGCTATGTGGTTACCCCTCGTTTTTTCCCTCCTAAGCTAAGCATCAAAAAACAACGTAGAGTTAGCCAGAGTTACTTGTGGGTCGCTGACCGCATGATGATTGTAGTCGCCTTGGCAGGGTGTTTGATCAGAATAGGCAACTTCATGAATTCAGAGATTATTGGTAAGCCTACCAATAACCAATATGGCGTCCTGTTTGCACGAGATACCACACACCGACTTCAGAAAATTAGTAACGCTATTGACAGCATTAAAGTGACCAAGGGCAATGCGCAGGAGCAGCATGATGGACAATATCAACCTGTTATCCTAACCATTGCTTTTAAGCATGGTGGCTTCGAAGAAGGAGCTATTCGGGGTTTTTTGGAACATAATGTCAAGCACTTCCTAACAGAGGATGTTTGCGCAGCGCAACATATCTATGAGCCAAGCAGTTTGCCTCTACAATATACGCTATCTAAAAACAGAAAAGGGGCGCAATTAGCTCATATTGCCACTTTAGGAATTCCTAGACATCCGGCACAACTCTATGAAGCTTTTTCGTGTCTTATATTGTCCTTACTATTGCTCCGCCAATGGAAAATCAAAAAAAACAGATTACGCTCTGGATCTATGTTTGGTTTGTTTCTTACCCTGGTTTTTGGTTTACGGATTGTCTATGAATCTTTTAAAGAAAGCGACATCATATGTGAAACTATTCTAGGGCCTCTTAGGACTCCACAAATACTAAGTGTCCCTTTGGTAGTAATTGGTATTATGCTGCTTAGATACAGCACGTATAAAAAAGAACGTACGGAATAGCGTGATCATCTATTTTTTGCATTGCTAATTTCTCATAGTTTTCAGCTTATTAAGCAGCGGATTTGATTTAGTGAGTACGCTGTCATAGTTACGGATTTAGAGTAGCATCGACTGCTGCTTTTAAAGCCAGCAAGGTAGTGTTTCAGTAAGCTGTCCATGCGCTCCACAGTTCCATGCTATTTCTAATCGCTTTACGTACAAAAACTGACTTTTTTTACCCAAAAAAGGAGAATAAGCCCACATCATTGCATGGAAATTCTGCCCGTCAACTATAGAATGTTCATTTCGATGATTCTAAACCATGCAAAGGCCTTGAGCCGTAAGTGATATCATATCGCATACATCGCCAGAAAGAATGCGGTAGTTAAGAGATACAGATAAGCCAAAGGCATATTTAGTCCATGGGGATTGGTTATAGTTGGGGTTCTGGGGCCTTAGTATTGGATAACAAGCGAAGAAACCGACTTGAGGCAGGGAAGAAGCTCACTTTATGAGATTAGCCTATGATTCCTAACATAGAGACTTCCAACAATATCAAGAAATATTACGCTATTGGAGAAGTAGCAAGGTTACTCAATGTATCCACCTCTCTGATCCGGTTTTGGGAAAAAAAATTTCCCTCTCTACAGCCTCAGAAAAACAAACAAGGTACCCGAAGATACACCCAAGCAGACATCGTTCAGCTAAGAAACATTTATCAGCTTGTCAAGGAACAAGGCTACACTCTGCAAGGGGCTAGGAAAGCAATGAAGCATAACGGCAGCAAGCTGCAGAGTCATGCGGATATTGTGCATGTTCTCAAGAACCTCAAAGACTTTCTGGCACTTCTTAAAGAAAACGTGATAAACACTGACTAATTGGGCTTAGAATACTCGAGGAACCCAAGTATTAAAAGCTTTGCAAGGGATTGTTGAAGATGTGGGTTACTTGTTCTGGCTACCCCATAGTTTTTCGATGAAAAATTCTTTGAAGAAGTTTTCATCGTAGATGATAGGGTTTGCATACGGCCTAAAAGAGCTGATCGAATAAGAGAGAAAAAATAACGTGGCTACGTTGTTGTAAAGAAAGTACCAGGATACCTTGTGCTTACTCTTCCAGAAGAAGCTACGTTTTGGGAAGAAGAAAAAAAATTACGAGAAATTCTCCTCTTCAGACAACGCCATGGTATTTAGCTATCTTTTTAAAGTAAAATTGCCTCGATATCTGCTAAAAGACGAAAGACCACCCTGCTCTCCTACAATCACTTATTCTGATGATAGAGCGGGCATGGACTCTGGTTGATTGGACCTGAAAGAGCAGTATAGTTTTGGGGGAACCATGCAAGAAAATGAAGCCAACGAGCGTCACAAAATAAGGCGCATCTAGGGTGCCGAATTCATAACTTTCTTCACGATTGCCTCAAAAGCAATAGGGTGGTTCATAGCAAGATCGGCCAATACTTTTCTATTCAGTACTACCTCACTAGTTTGGAGATTGCCCATGAAAACTGAGTAGGGTACTCCATGGGTTCTGGCAGCTGCATTGATGCGTTGGTTCCAAAGTTTCCTGAACTCCCTTTTCTTGACCCTACGATCTCGATAAGCATACTGTAGTCCTCGCTCTACCGCATTCTTAGCTACAGTCCATACGTTCTTTCTCCTGCCCCAGTAGCCTTTGGCTAGCTTCAGGATTCTTTTTTTACGTGCTTTAGAAGCAACTGCGTTGACAGATCTGGGCATTTTCTATTTTTTTAGCTACTAAGTTATTGAGTTATCGGCTTGCTCAAGCATCAGACATTCAGCATTTTTCTGACCCTAGGCTCATCTGCCTTATGGACTAGTGTTTTGTGGGTTAGCCTTCTTTTTTGCTTGGTTGTCTTTTTACTTAGCTCATGGTTTTTAAAAGCATGTGCGCGCTTTATTTTACCATTGCTTGTTAGGCTAAATCTTTTTTTAGCTCCCGAGTGTGTTTTTACCTTTGGCATCTTATTTCGTTCAATTTATTTAGTAGTCAACCTACTTTTTGATAAGCTTGGGCGATATAGTAAGCATCATACGTCTCCCTTCCATTTGGGGTAGTTGCTCTATCTTACCGTATCCTTCCAAAGCCTGGGCAAACTTGAGCAAGAGCAACTCTCCTCTTTCTTTAAAAGAAATAGTTCTACCCCTGAAATGTACGACAACCCTAACCTTAGCGCCATCACTAAGAAATTTAGTGGCGTGCTTTAGTTTAAAGTTAAAGTCATGTTCATCTGTATTAGGGCCAAAGCGAATCTCTTTTACTACTGTCTTTTGTGCATTGGTCTTAATTGCTTTTTGCTTTTTTTTCTGCTCGTATTTAAACTTAGAGTAATCTATCACCTTGCACACTGGTAATGTGGCATTTGGCGAAATCTCTACCAAGTCTAGCTCTTGCTTGACTGCTATGCTGAGTGCCTCCTCGATGGGGTAAATGCCTACCTCTACGTTGTCGCCCACAAGCCTCACTTCAGACGCGGTAATTCTCCGGTTGATTCTGTAAGGCTCCTCAACCTTTTTGCGGAAAATCTGTTTTTTTTGCTTACGGATATCTATCTTACTTTATAAAGTACTCAGAAGGGGAGCAAATATGGAGATAAGTTCCCGAAAATAAAACAAGTAGCTCCATAGAAACTACGCTATCTATCAGGCTTTTGGCTAAGAAAGTAGGTGGTCAGTAATCATCTTTACAAACTCATCAACAGGCTTAGTGCTCTGAGTGCCTGTCCCTTGCCTCCGTACTGCCACCGTATTCTCAAGCATCTCTTTTTCTCCTACAATAAGCATGTATGGAACTTTACAAAGCTCAGCACTTCTTATTTTCTTGCCTATTTTCTCATCTCGATGGTCTATAAAGCCGCGAATTTTTTGAGCCACTAGTGTTTGATAAACTTGCTCAGCATAGGCGGCATACTTCTCCGATATAGGCAATACAGCCACTTGGTCAGGGGCCAGCCAAAGAGGGAACTTGCCGCCGGTGTGTTCTATCAACAGGGCAATAAAACGCTCTAAAGAGCCAAAAGGGGCCCTATGAATCAGAACAGGCCTGTGTTTTTTATTATCTGCTCCTATGTAGTCCAAACCGAACCGCTCAGGTAACTGGTAGTCTAACTGTACTGTGCCTAGCTGCCAGCTCCTATCCAAAGCATCTTTGACCATAAAATCTAACTTGGGTCCGTAGAAAGCAGCTTCTCCCAGTTCCCTAGTGGTCTTTAATCCCTTTTGGGTAACTACTTCTTGGATAGCTTTTTCAGCTTTTTCCCAGTCTTGGTCGTTGCCAATATATTTAGAAGATTGCCTAGGATCTCTCAACGAGAGTTGGGCTGTATATACTTGAAGGTCAAGCTTCTCGAAAACATAGAGTACCAAGTCTATTACTTTTTCAAATTCTTCTTTTAGGTGGTCAAGACGACAGAAAATATGAGCATCATCTTGGGTAAAACACCGAGTACGCGCCAGGCCATGCAGTTCTCCATGCTGCTCATAACGGTATACTGTTCCAAACTCTGCTAAACGTACAGGCAAGTCTCTGTAGGATCTAGGTTCACTTTTGTAGATCTCACAGTGGTGTGGGCAGTTCATGGGCTTGAGCAAAAACTCTTCCCCTTCGTGGGGTGTCTGAATAGGTTGAAAGGAATCTTGGCCATATTTCTCATAATGTCCAGAAGTAACGTAAAGGCTTTTGTGACCAATGTGTGGTGTCACTACAGGCTGATAACCTGCTTTTGTTTGTGCCTCACGAAGAAATTGCTCCAGCCTCTCTCGTAGCATAGCGCCTTTAGGAAGCCAGAGCGGCAGTCCAATGCCTACTTTTTCTGAAAAGGTAAAAAGCCCTAACTCCTTCCCTAGCTTTTGATGATTTCTTTTTTTTGCCTCTTCTAATAGCAAAAGGTGTGCTTTAAGTTCCTTTTGTTGGGGAAAGGTAATGCCATAGATACGCGTCAGCTGCTTGTTCTTTTCATTGCCCCGCCAGTAAGCACCCGCCACGTTGAGCAGTTTTACTGCCTTGATAAATCCCGTATGGGGTATATGGGGCCCCTTACAAAGGTCTGTGAATGCTCCTTGCTGGTAAAAAGTGATTTGTCCATCGTCTAACTCTTGCAATAACTCCAACTTGTAGACATCCTCTTTTTCCTGAAAAAATCTAGTAGCCTCCTTTTTGCTTATCTCAGTCCGCCGGTAAGGATTTTTTTGCTGTGCTAGAGCCAATATTTTAGCCTCTACCTTCTCAAGGTGAGTAGCATCAAAACCTTGTTCCCCAAAATCAACATCATAATAAAAACCACGCTCAATAGCGGGACCAATACCTAACTGAATACCAGGATACAATGCTTCTAACGCTTCCGCTAGCAAATGGGCCGAAGAGTGCCAAAAAACGCTTTTCCCAGCCCCATCATTCCAAGTAAGCAGTTGCACAGTTGCGTCTGTATGAATGGCACGGGTGGTGTCCCATACCTCTCCATTGACTACTATTGCCAATACCTGCTTGGCCAAGCCTTCGCTGATATGCTGCGCAATTTCTAAGCCTGTTATACACTTAGGAAAGTGTTTTACTGACCCATCCATCAAAGTAATGGTAACTGTCTCGTGATGCATAGTCTATTTCTTCGCCTGCAAATATGTGATCTTAGCTGTGAAATCACTAACAACCCCACCCCCTAGTAAAGTGTTTGTAACAGTAAGAAAGAATTAAGAAGCAACTTCTTTTGCAAAGACCCTTCTCGATATAGGCTTCCCTACGAAAAATCTAATCAGGATAGACCCACTGACTCGTACGGTGTCTTTTTGAAATGCCAAAAACAAGGCCGGCATATTACGATCGTTGTACACAAACGTGGGTAGGAAAATACAAAGGCCAGTTTTCTCCCAGGAATAAATTCATCTCTTTGGTAATAGACCTAAAGAGCATACGGCAAGT
>DCSL01000063.1:0-11946 GCA_002325615.1 Amoebophilaceae bacterium UBA1467 | reverse complement strand
ATTAATGCTGGATAGCAGACGTTACTAAAACAGTAATGCTGTTATTAAGCACCTCTACCAAACCTTCTTCAATAGCTAAAACATGTTCTTGCCTCTCACCTCCATAAAGAATAGTGCCTTTTTGTAACGTGCTAACAAGCGGAACATGGTCTTTGAGTACTTGAAATGATCCTGCACTACCCGGCAGGGTTACCTTCTGTACCCTGCCTTCAAAGAATTTCTTATCGGGCGTGCTAATCGTGAGATGTATTCTTTTAGTATCAATGGTGGGCATGTTTAATTGAGGAAGGCTAAGGGAACGAAAGTAAGCGTTGCAGCTTATGAAGGCAAAAAGTTGTGTTTCCATTTACGCAAAATCCCTGCTATAACAGAAATGAAGTGCTACGCATTGGGTAGTGTTAATTTTAGACTAAATTAAGTAGGCAAAAAGACCAGGACTCAGCAGGAAAAATAGATTTTTAGCAAGCACACTGCTTATGCCTGTGGCTTGGCCATCCTCATCAGCTTGCTCGCAAAAAGAAAATCTTTTAGTGCTTCTACGTCAACATGGAAAATATCGGCCGAAGCCCCTTCCCAAGTCTTTCTCCCTTGGTGAAGAAACAGAATATAATCGCCTATAGAGACAATACTGTCCATGTCGTGCGTGACAACTATGGTAGCGATATCGTATTCATAGGTAAGCTCCTGGATTAGTTCGTCTATCAACAGTCCCGTTTTTGCATCAAGACCAGAGGTAGGCTCGTCACAGAAGAGATACTTAGAGTTATTAACAATAGCGCGGGCAACCCCTACCCTTTTCTGCATACCGCCGCTCAGCTCATTAGGCATTTTTTTATTCGCATTGGACAGTCCTACACGTTGAAGGCAAAAGTTAACACGGTCTAGTTTAGCATCTTGAGGCATGTCAGTAAGCATATCTAGTGGGAATAACACGTTCTCTTCCACATTCTTAGAATCGAACAAAGCCCCTCCCTGAAACAACATACCTATCTCTTTCCTAACACCCACCGTTCTATCTTTAGACCCATTCAGAAAATCTCTTCCATCGAACGCAATACTACCCTGATCAGGACGAATAAGCCCCACAATACACTTGATCAGTACACTTTTTCCAGTACCACTTTCCCCAATAATTAGATTTACTTTTCCTTGTTCAAATTTTCCACTAACCCCATCTAACACCTTCTTACCGTCAAAAGCTTTGCTAATGTGTTGGAACTCAATCATATTTTAAAAGAAGGATGTAAAAGTAGTTGCGTCAAGATGTAGTCGGCCAGTAAGATGGCAATGCAGCTATCGGTCACGGCACGGGTGCTTGCTTTGCCGATAGCTACCGCCCCCCCGGATATGTAGAACCCTCTATAAGCAGAAATAGAAGATATCAAGAAGGCATAGACTATCGATTTATAAATGGCAAAATAAACTGAATAAGGATCAAACGCATGCCTAAGGCCATAGATATAGTCTGCCGGAGCAACAGACACGGCAAACTGAGAGGAAATTAGACCGCTGTAAATAGCAAGAAAAGCTGAGATGATTACCAGGAAGGGATAGGTTAAGATACTAGCGAGTATCTTGGGCAACACGAGATAGGAAGTTGTATTAATGCCCAGAATCTCTAAGGCGTCGATTTGTTCACTAATGCGCATAGAACCAAGCTGGCCCGCAATACTTGACCCTACTCTGGCAGCAAATACAATGGCCATTACTGTTGGAGCCGTCTCTAAGATGGTCATCTCGCGCACACCATAACCTACCAAAAAATCGCCAAGCAGTGGCGAGGTCAGAGTATGGTAAATTTGAATGCTCGCCACCGCCCCTGCGAATATAGATACAATGGCCACCAGAAAAATAGAGTTCACACCTATAGAAACGCACTCTTCTAGTGTCTGTCTAATGTAGGTCTTGACTCTTTCTCTGTTGACAAACATTGAATGTAGAAATATGAAATATCTCCCTATACTTTTCATATGACGTTTCTAATATCCGGCCCAAAGTACGAAATTATGATCGGATACAATCTGTAATCCCCTTCCAAAAAAGCCGAGAAAATTTAGCATCGTGGGAATACCTTATATCTTTAGACTCACGGACATGGATATTGAGACCTATAGAAACCATTGCTTGCGGAACAAAGGAGTCACCGAAGAGTTTCCTTTTAACAAGAGTACACTCGTGTACAAAGTCATGGGCAAAATGTTTACGCTAGCCAACATAGAACCATTCGAAAGTATTAACCTGAAATGCAGTCCAGAAACGGCCCTCCAACTCAGAGAGATGCATGAAGGGGTTACCCCTGGCTACCATATGAACAAAAAGCACTGGAACACAGTAAGGACAGATGGAAATATCCCCGACAAAACAATCTGTCAGTGGATTGATGATTCTTACGGGCTGGTAGTGGACAAGCTATCCCAACGAGACAGAAAATGGCTCGAGCAAGAAGCCCAGTGAGTAGTAAAAATTTCTTTCATCTTTTACACAAAAACATAGCTTTGGCATATGAGGCAATACTTAGACTTAATACAGCATATCCTCGATCATGGGGTAAAAAAAGGTGATAGAACAGGTACAGGTACGATCAGTACATTTGGCTATCAGATGCGCTTTGATCTAGCTGTAGGCTTCCCTCTTGTGACCACAAAAAAGGTCCACTTAAAGTCCGTCATCTGCGAATTACTATGGTTTTTAAGGGGCGATACAAATATTCAATACCTGAATCGGCACAAAGTGACCATCTGGGATGAGTGGGCCAATGAGCAGGGAGACTTGGGACCTGTCTATGGCTACCAATGGAGAAGCTGGCCTACAGCAAGTGGAGAAAAAATAGACCAGATTGCACAAGTAGTGGCACAGATCAAATCTAATCCTGACTCTAGGAGGCTGATTGTAAGCGTATGGAATGTAGGAGAACTTCACAAAATGGCTTTACCTCCTTGCCATACACTCTTTCAATTTTATGTCGCAGGAGGCAAGCTTTCTTGCCAGCTGTATCAACGAAGTGCCGACGTGTTCTTGGGGGTTCCTTTCAATATTGCTTCTTATGCCCTGCTCACTATGATGGTAGCCCAGGTCTGTGGTTTAGAGTTGGGGGAGTTTATACACACGCTCGGCGATGCACATCTTTATTATAACCATCTAGAACAAGCCAGATTACAACTTTCCAGAGCGCCTCAGCCCCTGCCTACCATCCAACTCAATCCTGATGTTAAAAACATCTTTAATTTTCAATATCAAGACTTTATACTGCAAGATTATCTATACCACCCTCCCATCAAGGCACCTATAGCTGTCTAACTGAACAATAAACACTACTAAAAGACTTTCCACTAAAATAACACAGGCACATAGCTATGGTGTCAAGACTACTAATACGCTGCCAGCCGAAATCTATTGCCAGGAAGAAATTTTACAATTTTCTTGAGCTCAAGCTGCAAGAGAATAGCTGATAATTGATTAAGGGGTATCTGGGTTTGGTAACTCAATTCATCGATGTGTACTTCTAGCTTCCCAATTGTTTGTACGGCACTTCTTTCAGCCTCTGTGAGTTCAGGAAGCTTATCCAGGGCATCCAAGATATTCTTTGCAACAGGTACTTTTTCATCCCAGTGCATGGCATCAACAATATCAGCAGCACTGGTGAGTAGATTGGCTTGATGGGTTTTAACCAGATGATGACAACCGGAAGAATAAGGCGCATAAATACCCCCGGATACCGCAAAAACTTCTCTATTATATTCATTAGCATATTTAGCAGTAATCAGAGCACCACTCTTCTGGGCAGCTTCTACTACAATCGTTGCATCTGCAATACCTGCAATAATCCGATTGCGCGCAGCAAATCGGTGCGCCTCTGGCTTAGTTTGAAGTGGATGTTCACTTAATAGCCCTCCTTGGGCTAACATGGCTTCTGCAGTCCTTTTGTGGGCTGCAGGATAAATAATATCCACACCTCCGGCTACTACTGCCAAAGTAGGCAGGCTCAGTTCTAGTGCTGTTCTGTGTGCATGGATATCAATCCCATAAGCCAGACCACTCACAATTAACAACGGATAGGTACTAAGGTCACTCAGGAGTGTCTCCACAACTCTTTTTCCATAAGTAGTGGCACTTCTAGTGCCGACAATACTAATGACCTTAGCTGTGTTGAGATGTACATTACCGCGTAGATAGAGTAATGTGGGTGCCCCATAAATGTGTTTGAGACGTTCTGGGTAGGCAGCTTCCCAAGGAGTAATAACACGTGTATGGGCCTTATCATGGGATGCCAATAATTCGGCCGCCTTAGAAAATGCGTCGCTGCTGCGTATTTCTTGTGCTATACATTTACTAATGCCTGGAGCTTTGGTAAGTGCTTGAAGCGTACTTTGGAAAATAGCTTGAGCCGAACCAAACCGAGCCATCAGCTTCTTCGAAAGCGCATATCCTACCCCTCTAACTTGGCTGAGGGCTATTTGGTATATTTTTTCTTCAGCCTGCATAGGCATGAGGTTTCCCCTGAACATACCCACTTCTAGCCTAGTTACAAAAGTTTACTACGGTATTTTTAATACGGACAGCTTAATGAATAAATGCCACCAATGTCTCTAGCTGCAGAAAGCGAGAACCTTTAATGAGAAAAGCTGTATTGCTAAATTTCTGCTGCGCCAGATAGACGCCTAAGTCTTCTTTTTGGAGAAAGTGCAAAGCATTGGGATTGGTCTCTTGGGCCGCTATCATGTGGGGACCACATAGTAAAACTGCCTTATAAACTGCTTGGGTAGTAAAACGGCCTAGCGCTCGATGTGCTTCTTCAGTCTCTTCACCTAGCTCAGCCATGTCGCCCAGAATGAGTACTTTATGGGCAGCAGGCATTACATGCAGCGCCTGAATAGCGCCCTTTACCGACTCAAGATTGGCGTTATAAGCATCTAACAGAATAGTATTATTTCCTTGCGTAATAATTTGGGACCGGTTGTTACTAGGCCGATAGTTTTGAATGGCTTTGTTAGCGTCCATCTCATCCACTTGAAAATACTTAGCTACGCACAATGCAGTGGCAATATTTTGGAAGTGGTATCTACCTAACAATTGAGAGCGTACTACCTGCGCGTTCTCGCTTTGATATACTAAGAAAGGATCTTCATTGAAAAACTTACAGTGATAAAAATCTTGCTGTTGGGGGTACGTAACAACCTGTGTAAATGGAGTGGTTATACGCTTGAGTATAGGATCTATAGAGTTTGCCAATACAACCCCGTTGTGCCGAAGTAAGTAATCATATAATTCGCGTTTCCCCCTGATTACCCCCTCAAAACTACCAAACCCCTCAATGTGTACATGGCCTATATTAGTAATCACGCCATGGGTAGGCATAGCTATTTCGCAAAGCTGTGCTATTTCTCCTACATGGTTGGCTCCCATTTCCACTATGCCTATCTCTGTCTTCTCATCAATGTCTAAGATGGTAAGCGGTACACCGATATGGTTGTTGAGGTTGCCCTTGGTAGCCGTGGTAACGTAACGACTACGCAATACTGCTAAGATGAGTTCTTTGGTGGTGGTCTTACCACTAGAGCCTGTAATACCAATCATGGGTATCTTGAGCCGCTTTCTATGATAAACTGCCAGTCTTTGTAAGGTTCTTAGGACATCATCAACCAGGATATAGCGAGCATCTTTTTTGTACCGTGCATTATCAATCACAGCATAAGAAGCACCCTTTTCTAGTGCCTGCTCGGCAAATTCATTGCCATCAAAATGCGGTCCTTTTAGGGCAAAAAAGAGGGCATTTGGTGTAGCATGCCTAGAATCAGTCGTAATGTTCTTGTGGGCAAGGTATGCCTGGTAGAGGTAGGCAATAGGATCAACAGGAGTCATCTGGTTGCAAACACGGGTGGTTTACATGCAGCGTATGCATGCGCAATAATAATAACAAGTGGTTAGCCAATTTTATCTTTTCTACTATTTATCTCTTTTTCTGCTCTTTTTTTCCTATCTCCTTACTAAAACATTCTCCAGATCAATCCAAATTTAGATCTGTTCTATGCTGGATTTCTTCTTGCAAATTCTCCGGTAAGTAATAATGGTCGTAAGAAGCAAGGTCAATGGCTCTTGCTCCTTTGACTACCTTATATCCTTGTTATTGTATAGTCTGAGTAAATTCTTCATCAGCTTTATCTAAAGCGCTTATTTCACTCTTGCTCTCAACTGAAGTTATCACCGGATTATTAACTCCACCTTTTTTGTCATTCACTGAAACGGTAACTGCATAGTAACCTTCCCCCAAAAACAACTTAAAGAGGCAGTCACATTCTGCAAAATGGCATTTACTACATCCCATACCCATGATGTGAGTGTACTAGCCTGGCCTCGCTTGATTGCGACGAAGTAAGAATTGTATCAACTTCCCTTCTGCATGGGATTACTCTGTCTGGATCACATCATAGCCTAACTCCTCAGCTTTTTCACGCATCTTTGGTGGAAAAACATTAGCTCCATTGTGAAAAACAAACTTTTTGACATGCTTATGCTTATGCTTATCCCTTAAGGCTACACAGAGACATACCGTAGAATTTTGAGTCGTACTATTTGGCTCTGACCCTACAATAGTTAATGCATCTTGTGATAGGCTGAGTACGTAGTTCTTCAACCACGAAGTCCGTTTTTAAATAGTTGTTCTTTGGGTCATAAGATTTTAGGACATAAGCTTTATCTCTTGCTTTGGGGAGAGGAGGATTACGTGACCGGTTGTACTTATTAAGCTCTTTTATGTCTAATGTGGCACCTGGCATGAACTCCACCATGCTTGCCACAACTTGCGAGGCAGGATTTTGTATTGCACTTGCTTCTTCATCATCCGTATCTGTATCAGCAAATGATGCATCATTCGACAGGAAAGCGTATGTAACATCTTCTTCTATCGTATTATTATGCGCACTATCTGTAATCTCTATATTTGTTAGATTTGAAATCTTTGGTACATCACTTTTATTTCTCTCTCTAATCTTAGCTTGCAGGTCAATTTTTAGCCCGCGGGCTGTGGTGCAGTAAGCCTGTGCCGTTAAATTGATAAAAAAGAAAAGCACGCAAACAACACGACTGGAGAAGGTAGTCATAAATAGGAGAATATTTAGGAACATATAAAAAAACCATCCCTTTACATACAACTAGTCGATGATTGCCTGCATGTGACCATTAACACGTCAGGAAAAGCATCGATACCGGCGTCTTAGTGAATGTTGCAATTTTTACTCAATTGCCAACAAGGTCCCTGATCTTCCTCTAGCTTTTTTTGGATTATATCTACAATTTCGTCGCTATGCATAGCCCTGGCAAGATCTATGGGTTTCACATTAATTCCAGCTTCATTATCAACCATTCTTGGACATTGTTGCATTAAATACTCCACCAGGTTAGCATTATTTGCCCTGATAGCTAGATGTAACAGGCTAAATTTACCGTTGTCAAGTGCTTCAAGGTCAGCCCCTTGCTCCTTTAAAAATTTAACTACCTCTGTATTCGCTTTCCCTTGTATTCCTAAGGCGGCATAGTGCAAGGCATTGGAGCCGTAAGTATCGGCATCCTTCCAATTTGCATGCCTCTCTACCAGGTACTTAACTACTGCTAAATGTCCTCTTAAAGCGGCCAAATGCAGGGGTGTTCTTTGATATGTGTCTGCTCTGATATCCACAGAGACCTTGTGCTTTTCAATCAGCTCTTTTACCACATCCAGATCACCTTCTTGCGCTGCATAGTGTAAAGGCGTGTATTGGTCGTCTCCCCATGCAACATTTTTATCTAGATACCCACCTTCTTTTCCCTGATCAAGGCTTGCTGCTATAGTATCCCAATCCTCTGCATTGTCTACAACGTCGACAAATGACTCAAACCAGGTATTAAGACCGCCCTTGCCCAGCTTTTTTTCCCTTCATCATGCCTAAACGCTGATGCATATCCTGACAGCCTCCTATGGCTAGCAGCATCCCTAGTAGTATTACTATTTTTTGCATGGTAGTAAAATTTTTATGACACGATGACAAAGCTTGCACGCAGTTTAGAGAATCTAAGCGCACCGCTACACCGACTTTAATACTATAGTGAAGTACATCTTAACGTTAATAATAGCAAAGATGATAGCGTAGATTGTGCTTGCATGAAATTACTCCATATACAAAACACACGCTTTCTAACCTACTACAGAGCTAATATCTGGCTCCGCTATAACCAACGTATTGGCTTTATCCTTATTTTAGCACTGATACACATCACCCTCAAACATGACGCAACTGATTGATACAGCACCTCAACAAGAAACAGCGGTCTTGGTAGCTTTGACTACAACCCAGCAATCCAGTGCCAAAACCAAGGAGCATGTGGATGAATTGGCTTTTCTAGCCTTTACATTGGGCATCAAGACACTCAAGACTTTTATACAAAACCTAACAAATCCTAACGGGAAGACTGTTGTAGGAAAAGGAAAACTAGAAGAGATTGCGTCTTTTGTGAAGGATAAGCAGGTAGATACGGTGATCTTCGACGATGAGCTGAGCCCTTCTCAGGTACGCAACTTAGAAAACGTACTGCAGTGCAGGGTAATGGATAGAAATCTGCTAATTCTTACTATTTTTGCAATGCGGGCCAAGACGACCCAAGCAAAAACGCAAGTAGCACTAGCACAGTACCAATACTTGTTGCCACGGCTTACTAAGATGTGGTCGCACTTATCTAGCCAAAAAGGGGGTAGTAAGGGAATGAGAGGCCCCGGAGAAAAGGAACTAGAAACAGATCGAAGACTTATACAAGATCGGATAGCACAGTTACGTAAAAAGCTTGCGGCTATAGAACGTCAAAGCATCACGCAACGAAAAAATAGAGCGCGGCTGGCCAGAGTAGCACTAGTGGGCTATACTAACGTAGGCAAGTCGACCTTAATGCGCGTACTCTCCAAAGCAAGTGTCCATGTCGAAGATAAACTCTTTGCTACCATAGACTCTACAGTGCGCAAAGTAGTGATGCACGATGTGCCTTTTTTGCTCACAGATACGGTAGGCTTTATTCGTAAGCTTCCACATACCCTCATCGAATCCTTTAAATCTACCCTAGATGAGGTGAGAGAGGCAGATATTCTTTTACATGTGGTGGATATTTCACATCCGGCTCATGAGGAGCATATGAGGGTAGTTCAGGAAACACTACAAGAAATTGGTGTAGTAGACATACCCATGATCTTGGTTTGTAACAAGGTTGATCAGCTCCAACCAACTGAAGCAACACAAGAGGGCGATACAAGTTTAGAAAACTTACAACAAACACTCTCCCATCAAGAGCATTGCCCTACTGTCTTCATCTCAGCCACGCAGCAAGACAATATAGAGGCACTCAAAGATTTACTTTTCCAGCAGGTATCTCTACAACACATGAGGATATACCCTAATTACTTGGAAATTGCTCCTTCTTAGGCTGATGTAGCGCTCTTCTGGCCTCGTAGTTCAATGGATAGAATAGAAGTTTCCTAAACTTTAGATGTAGGTTCGATTCCTGCCGAGGCTACCCCAAACTACGTGCTCTTAGTCTACCTCCAGCCAAGTCACTCCCTCTCCTCCTGGATAAGGGTGCTTATCGATGACACGCTTGACCTGGCTATGCGATTGCAAGTAAGTACGTATAGCATGGCGCAAGATGCCCGCCCCCTTTCCGTGGATAATTTTTAGTTGCTTATGTCCTAGTAGTGATGCTTTGTCGATCCATGAATCTATGGTACTTAAAGCCCCACTTACAGGCATTCCGTGAAGATCTATCTCAGGGTTAAAGGAAGAAAATGCGTCAGCAGCTAGATTAAGTATACGCGTAGTGGGCTTTATAGGACGAGTAGATAGCCCAGCTTCTGTAGCCGGGCGGACCTTCGCAAGCTGCCTGAGTGGAATGTTGACCTCCATAGACTTGAAGGCCACGGTAGCATATCTATCGCTGAATCTTACAATCTCTCCTATGCACTCTTGACCATGCATCTTTACACTATCTCCCTGGTGAAGTTCGCCTTGTGCCTCCATAGTAGCCTGTTATATCTGGTCCTCCAACTCCTCAAGCCGCTTGATCACTACCTCATATATTGATTTCATTGTCTCAAAGCGGGCAAGGTAGTACTGATAGCTTTTTTGAAAGGTATCTAGGTCTATGTCGTACGTTTGGTAAATTAGAAGCGCATTCTTTTTGAACAACCAACGAGCTGTATCCTCATCACCAGTATAGTAGCGCGCCATGGCCTTGGCTAACTCTAGGTCTACCAATATGGATACCATTTTATCTTGGGCGAGTAGTTCAGCAGGGGGCTTTCTTTGGGCACTGCTAAGCATGCACAACAAAACGCCAAGAATTATCAATCGATGCATATACCTCTTTTATAGAACAAAAATAATCATACCTAGACGATTAAAAAATGCAGGGCATGACCTTCTTGATAGCTTGAAAATGAACATTTTGAAGCATTTTGCAATAGTCTTCTCAATACTACCCATGTGTATCCATTACACAGCCAGCAGACAGTGGCAAATTTTTGCATAAATCGTGCTATTTTTGCTCATGGGCATGAGGCGGGGCATATTTAACTGCGGCTAGTAGACACGTCCCATAAGAAGTAGCCCCTAGAACAGGCATTAATTTTATGGCAGATACTCCGTCAAGCAAAAAATATCAACTCCTCCTCATTATTCAAGACAAAATATTTAATGTTGCTACCCTATCTCAGTATCATTTATCACTCTACATAAGCGATGCATACTTCAAAATAATCTGCGTCAACCCCACAACAACACAATGCTTGCTATTAGAGGTATACAGGTTAGCACATGGGTGTTCTTATCAACGTATACAAGCTATTGAGCAGCTTTATCAAGACCACCCAATACTAGCAGATCGCAACTGGTCTGCTGTCACACTGTGTATTGGCAACCAGCAGTATACCTTGATTCCCGAACAGTTGTTTCAAGAAAAAAAGATAGCTGATTATCTAGATTTTACGTGTCCCATAGGTTCAAACGCCATTAGACATTTCACCCATGCCTCTTTGAACATGACGGTGGCTTTTGCTATGGACCCACAGCTATTAAATTGGTTTCAGGTGACCTATGACTATGCTCAACTAAGCACCATACATCAGGCTAGCAGCCTAATACAGGGTGCATGGACCTATCTAAGGAATAATAAGCCCAGTTTGCTACCTAAGGTGCTAGTTTTTGTTGAGTCGCGTCACCTCCACATCACAGTCATACACAAAAGTAAGTTGGTCTATTATAACAGGTTCGAATACACTAGTTCTGATGAATTATTATACTACGTGCTTATTGTTGTACGGATCCTGAAACTTGACACAGGCTTGCACGAAGTTATCCTAGGAGGGAATATCAATAAACACTCGCTAGCCTATAAAAAGGCGTGTAATTACATACGCAGGCTCACCTTGATGAATACACTGTATTATGTAAAATTTGGAAGTGCTTTTCCCAAGAAAATGATGACTGCCCATCTAGATGTACTGAGTGCACACCTCTGCTATAAAGAACTTATAGGGAGTTAATAAGGGCCTCATATGTGTACATTATCTGAGCAAATGATGATTTTTCATCAGATCGTAATGCTATGATATCTAGCTCTTCTTAATAAGAGCGAATCATTAGAAGTTACTTGCTTGAGCAACGTGTCACTAAAAACCAGCCTGTTTTTTAGCAACCGTATCTTGCGGATTTGCTACTTGCTCATACTCTTCTTGAGGCCCGATGATTGCTTGGCTATACTTTTCAAGTCCAGTTCCAGCAGGAATTAATTGCCCCACAATCACATTCTCTTTCAATCCTCTTAGCATATCGCTTTTTCCCCTAATAGCCGCCTCACTTAGCACCTTGGTAGTCTCCTGGAAAGAGGCTGCTGATATAAAGCTCTCTGTACTTAGTGAAGCCTGAGTGATACCTT
>DCSL01000001.1 GCA_002325615.1 Amoebophilaceae bacterium UBA1467 | reverse complement strand
GGGTTTGGGTAGCGATCAGCTGGTCTTCGGCATGAAGTGCTACAGAACAAACTTTGGTGGCTGTTTCTATACTTATAATAAGGGCCATAACAAAAAATAGCTTGGCAACTTGTGCAAACTAACGTATAGGGCTTACTCGGGGGCTTTTAAAAGGCTGTGGTACTGACGCATGTCTTGAAAAAGGGCACATGCCTTTTGGATGCTCTGGTCATGGTCTAGCATGGCCTCTATAGCTCCTTCTTGACAGTAGTAACGTGCAATGATTTCTTCTTGAAGGATCAACTTGATTGGCTCCTCAAACTTTTGCAAGTCTTCCTCCTTATGGTGGTGTATTTGGGTCTTGAGCAGGGCAATTTTTTCTTTAATGCCTGCTGTGTAGGATTCGTCCTGGGCCTGCTTCAGCAGTTGATCAATACTTGGCTCGATGCTATAGGCACAGTCTTTGTCCTTGAGCCAAGCTATAAAATCCCTGTACTGAGTTGCTGAGAAAACGAAGTCTTTAGCAGGAACAATACGATCGTTTTTTGCTTGAAAGAATGTCGCATAATCAAAGATCAAATCCTGCTTTATAAGGCTCGCCGCGATGGGTGCCAGGCTTAACCGATCTACCTCAAGGTCTGGGGCAATGCCATTACCATCACAAACCCTTCTTCCTGCTTGCGTTGTAAATACTTCTTGAGGCATACTCATGACCCGGTCGGTGATGTTTTTCTGGCGCTGACGGCTATGGTCAATTTTCTGAATACTTCTACCACTGGGCATATAGTACTTAGAGATAGTAAGTTTAAGCTGTGTATTGTAGCTCAAGGTCCTAGTGGTCTGTACGAGGCCTTTGCCAAAGGTGTTTTTGCCAATAAGTACACCACGGTCATAATCCTGGATTACTCCTGCAACAATCTCAGAGGCAGAAGCACTTTTCTGATCGACCAGCACAATGATGGGCATAGTCGTGTCATAGGCACGCTGCGCTGTTGTATAGGTTTTGGCCAAAGAGGCGACTTTACCTTTGGTAGTGACTACCGCAAGGCCTTGCTCTATAAAGAGATTCACCACTTTGATAGCTTCTTCTAATATGCCACCTGGATTACCCCGCAAATCCAAGATTAACTTTTGAGTATCGCTTTCCTTCAGGCTTTCTAGGGCACCTTGTACCTCGTCGGCAGCATGGGTTGTAAAGCTAGCCAGCTTGATGTAGCCAATACCTTTTTTGACCTGGCCATGGTAAGGCACATTTTTAAGCATTATTTTCTCCCGGGTCAGCGTAAAGGCTAACGGTTTCTCTACCGCATGTCTGACAACAGATAACTGCACAGAAGTGCCGGGCATGCCTTTTAGCAAACTACTGACGTGTTCGCTGGGGCTGTCTGTGATGTCTTCTCCATTGACCTGGCTGATTTCGTCTCCTACGCGCAGCCCCGCTTTGTGGGCAGGGCAGTCTCTGTAGAGCATAGTGACAATGGTTTTTTCTTTTCTCCTATCTATGTGCGCACCAATACCGCCATATTCTCCTGTGGTAAATGTTTTTAAACTTTCTAAGTCTTCTTCAGGAAGAAAAGTAGTGTAAGGATCTAGCGAGTATAACATGGCATCAAGCCCTGTCTTGACAACAGCATCCGGGTCTATTTCATCTACATAATAAGCATTAAGCTCCTTGAGAGCGTCAGCAAATATTTCAAGGTTCTTGCCAAGCTTAAAGTACTTGTCTTGTAGGTGGGTTCCTGCTAACAGGCCAAAGAGCAGTAACGACAAGGCAATGAGATGTCGCCACTTACGCCTATAGGGAGTCATGGTCATTGTGCGTACGTAGTTTTCTTAAGTAATGAATTGCGGCCACGATTTTTGCCTGCACTGCTTTGAAGTCACACGACTTGTCGGACCCAGTATAGATATAGCCTATTAAAAAATACATGCCGGCATAGTCTGTCAAGTAGTGTTTGTTCAGGCGATAGGCCTCACGCATCCTTCTCTTAAGCTTATTTCTGACAACGGCACTTCTTATTTTTTTGCTGGACACTGCAAATAAGACTTGGTGAGTAAGCAGGGTACTGCACGGCAGGTATACCACGCACAAGGGATATAAGTGGAGGAATTTCCCCTTTTTAAAAAGCTCTTCAATGTGCTTTCTACTTTTTAGACGCCCACTCTTGATAGCAATTATAAGTGATCAGTTATAGGTTGTGGGAAACTGTAGTATGTATCGTCAAAAATCCTAGCGCTTATGGCGTGGTTCATCAGAGACAGATAGCTTGGCCCTTCCTTTCGCTCTTCTTCTGGCAAGCACAGACCTACCGTTGGCAGAGGCCATTCTTTCTCTAAAGCCGTGTTTGTTTTTGCGCTTGGTATTGGAGGGTTGGTACGTTCTTTTCATGGCTTACGCAGGTTGAAAACAAGGGATACAATGCTACACAACTTTTTGTTGCGTTACAAATAATGGCTTCCGGTATATGAACAGCAAGGGCAGTGCCGAAAGGGGAACACTAATAGAAAGTATCCTCAAAGTTATTGCATCAATGGCGAGGTTGCTTCTGTAACTAGGTGGATATGCAACGCCCTGCAGCCATCGGGCTGAACCATAAGATCAACTTGACAATAGACTGATGGAATCAGGTTATGAATCTTGGTAGACCATTCAATAAAGCAATAGCTTCCACTCTCAAAGTACGCCATGCAGTCCAAGTCCAGCGCTTCCTCTTCGTGACGAATGCGGTAAAAATCAAAGTGGTAGATTGCCTTACCAGATGCCGCAGCGTATTCATGGACCAATGAGAATGTAGGACTGGAAACATTATCTCGTACGCCTAGCTGTGCGCAAAGAGCCCTAATCAAAGTAGTTTTTCCGGCGCCCATAGCACCTTCCAGAAGCCATACTCTTTGTTCACCAGCATGGCGCAGCAAAGCCTGCGCAGTGGCTGGAAGGTTGTCTAGCGTGCTATACAATGTACGGCTAGGTCGGTTCATGGGTGCCTCACACCAGTATAACGCCTGCTAAATTAAGCTGATCTTCAAAAAGAAGTATTAATTTAGGCGCGCATTGGCCCTGCCAAGAACGGCATTGAATGCCGAATAGCCAGGCCAATTTTGTTGATTTTTTACGCTTGATACTTTCACCTACAATGTACAAAGAACCACACCTTAAAAATCGGGCAAACGTTCCTCCATATGATCCAGGCGCTCCCGCCGTGTGTGATATTAAGCAAATTACACGCATGCTGCCACACCGGTACCCCTTTCAAATGGTAGACAAAATTATTCATTTGGATGCAAAAAGTATAATAGGGGTGAAGAATGTAACGATTAACGAGCCTTTTTTTCAAGGACATTTCCCAGGCAATCCTATCATGCCGGGGGTACTTCAGGTAGAAGCACTGGCCCAAACAGGAGGTGTTTTAGTGCTCAATACAGTGCCGGATCCCGAAAATTACTTGACCTATTTTTTGGGCATTGACGGGTGTCGATTCAGAAAGATGGTGGTGCCGGGCGATACCCTGGTGCTACACTGCGAATTACTGGCTGACATCAAGCGAGGGTTTTCTAAGATGCAGGGACGAGTTTTTGTAGGCGAACAACTCGCCTGTGAGGCGATCATGCTCGCCCAGATTTCTAAAAAACAATAAGCTTGACCATCTTTCACACCAGTGAGGGTCGGCGTATCGTTGGCCCAATTTTTCATGTATGACGACTGCTTATCTATTTCCAGGACAAGGGGCCCAATTTCCAGGTATGGGCAAAGACTTG
>DCSL01000037.1 GCA_002325615.1 Amoebophilaceae bacterium UBA1467 | reverse complement strand
ATTCATCACTCAGGACCTGTATGAAAAATAGCCTTGTAAGAAAAATAAGCCCCACAAGGATAAAAGCTGCATGGATAATATGGCTTCTATGCAATTTCATTACCTTTTCCTTATTAAAAGTATAATGCTTTGTGTCAACAAAACAGTGGTATACGTCAGCAACGTGCTGAAGACCACTTTGCGAATTATTACAAAGAATAGCATGGTGGTACCAGCATCTAAGAAAAATAAAGCAGTGTGGTGTATGCCTATGAGTATCAAAGAAAATAGCGAGAACCGCTTCCAACCTAGGTTACTTAGTGTAGGCTGTGCAGCTGCTTCGTAGCCACTAGCAGGCAACATTAGCTTCAGCAAGAAATCTCTACTATAGACCACAAGCACTGAGGAAAATGCATGGGTACCCGCACTACCGTAAAATATATCTACAAACAGCCCAACTGCAAAGCTAATTAACAAAAGTAGGGGCATGCCTTCCTGTCGCCGAGGAAGCAGTAAGAGAAAAGCTACGTAGATAAAACAAGAGGCAGTGTGACACAGAACAATGAATTGCGAAACAGCCAACTGCAAAGTGATGTAGAGCAAAAAATTGGCCAACTGCCCTAACTTGCTAACCTTACTCATAAAAAGCTTTGGTATGTTGCTCTAAATCTACTTGTTCTAGTTTCCAATCATTCTTTACTACATAGACGTGTTGAAGCGTACTAAAGTCAGTACTAAGATGGAGCTCAATGTCATAGAAAGGAGATTCTTTTCTGAGCTTTGCCTGCTTGATATGGCCAATCAAAACCCCTGCAGAGAAAGTAGCATTATAACCTGAGGTGACCACTGTATCTCCAGGTTCAACAGGCACATGCCTGGGTACATATAACATCTGTGCTCGCAAAGGATTACTCCCCGGCCATTGTACCGTACCGAGCACCTTTGAATTCGATATCTTAGCGGATACCTGCATAGCAGTATGTAACAAGGAAGTGACAGTAGCGAAATGATCAGAAACTGCCTTGACCCTGCCTACAATCCCTGCAGTACTCACGACACCCATGCCAGGCTCTACCCCATGCATTGCCCCCTTATTGAGCGTAAGGTAATTTTTAGTACCAACTATTGAATTGTTGATGACTTGAGCAGGGACAAGATGATGGGGGGCAGTAATATCTAACTGGACTATTGGCTCTGCTACTTGCAAAAGCTTGTCTCTTAACATCGCATTCTCATGCAATAGCTTTGCGTTTTCTTCTTTCAGTATGGGGTAATTTTTTACTGCACTGATAAAGTTTTGAATACTTCCTACGGCATAAGAGGCAGAAGCTTTATAAAACTTATCATTAACAATCAGGAACACGCTTATGAACTCTAGTAGTACAAAAACTACAAAGCACTTATGTGCATGTAAAAAATAAAGCAACCTTTTCATAAGGGCACGAAGCATTGTCTTGGCTTCTGAATGATGCTACCCAGCTTACCCGAAATCAGTTCGCTTGGAACGTGCGCTGCAATATTGGCCGCCAACAAGGTAGAGTACTTCGAGCAGCTTGCGGGCTGTAGCGAACAATCTCCATCAAGCATTTGGACTTTAAAGTTACCGCAAGGCCATCCATGCTAGGTCATTAACACGCCTTTATAGGCCTCCAAATTTCTCAAGGCAATGCCTGTACCTCGCACCACTGCCTGGAGCGGTTCTTCGGCTATATGTACAGGAAGCTGGGTTCTTTGCGCCAGTCTTTTATCAAGACCTCGTAAAAGTGCTCCACCCCCTGTAAGGTATATACCGTTACCATAGATATCTGCAGAAAGCTCAGGAGGGGACATTTCTAGCGCCTTTAAAATAGCTTCTTCAATCTTGAAAACAGATTTCTCTACAGCTAAGGCGATTTCTTTATGGTTTACCAGGACAACTTTGGGGATACCAGTCATCAAATCTCTACCACGCACCTCAAAGTGATCAGGAGGTGTATCTAGCTCTTCCAACACAGCACCCACACCAATTTTAATTCTCTCAGCAGTCCGCTCTCCGATAAGTAGGTTGTGCTTTCTACGCATATGGTCTAGGATGTCATTATTAAAGACGTCTCCCGCAGTTCTTATAGACTGATCACACACAATACCTGAAAGCGCAATGACAGCAATTTCTGTTGTCCCGCCCCCAATATCCACAATCATAGACCCCACAGGCGCCTCTATATCAATGCCAATACCAATGGCCGCTGCAATGGGCTCAGAAATCATATATACCTCTTTGGCCCCCGTATGCTCCGCAGAGTCTCTTACGGCTCTCTTTTCTACATCTGTAATCCCAGAAGGAATGCAGATGATCATTCTATGGGCCAATGGTGTCAAGAACCCCCACTTAGTATTGTTAATCATTTTGATCATACCCCGAATCATGTGTTCTGCTGCATGAAAGTCCGCAATAACGCCATCTTTCAGAGGACGAATTGTTTTGATGTTGTCATGCGTTTTTTCATGCATTTGCATAGCCTTCCTACCCACAGCGATCATCTTGTTGGTGGTTCTGTCGATGGCTATAATTGAAGGCTCATCTACAACTATGGTGTCATTTTGTATAATCAGGGTATTGGCTGTTCCTAAATCAACAGCGATG
>DCSL01000051.1 GCA_002325615.1 Amoebophilaceae bacterium UBA1467 | reverse complement strand
CGATGCCTATTGTCCTTGCTGGCATATACTGGAGTATGTGGGGCTACTTTTTGCTTTTTCTTCTTGTGGTTGCGTTAGCTATGCTAGAGTTTTATAGGTTAGCTTGCCTTGGCGGTATCAACCCCAACAAATTTTTGGGGATTGGAGGAGGAATCGTGACCTATGCACTCGTATTTCTGTCTGCTAGTGGGTATATACCTGGCAACTACCTTTACATATTGTGCCCCATGGTGGCCTTTATTTACCTCGTAGAACTCTACCAACAAGGCACCACTCCTTTTACTAATATCGCCTACACACTGCTGGGCATTGTTTACGTGAGCGGCCCTTTTGCTTTGCTGCATATTACTGCCCTTGCTAAAGGAGGTACTTACAGTCACGAAATCGTTATGGGCATTTTACTGATCTTGTGGGCGAATGATACAGGGGCTTACCTAGTAGGTTCAAGTATAGGTAACCGCAGGCTGTTCCAACGCATATCGCCTCATAAATCCTGGGAAGGGACTCTAGGAGGCGCTGCCTTAGCACTCGTCGTGAGTTACGTCATAGCCAACTATTTCAGTATCATCAGTTTATGGACATGGCTAGGTGTTGGCGGCATTATTATTGTGGCTGGCACCTACGGAGACCTGGTAGAATCAATGCTCAAGAGGAGCCTCAAAATTAAGGATTCGGGGGACATTATTCCTGGGCATGGGGGTTTGCTAGACAGGTTCGATAGCTTTTTGCTGGCGGTCCCTTGCATCGTAGCCTTTATCAAGCTATTGTGCTGAAAAATTCTCCCCGACCCCATGCTTATAGGTATAAGCAGATAAAAGTTGTAATTTCAGCAGCCCCTAAGGCTAAGCGCTAACATTCATTTCAATCAACAAACACTACTCCGCGGGGAGCAACCCGCTCAACCAGCACGAACTGAAAAATGCGTATTCACAGAGAAGGAAAGAATATTCTATTGGTTGCATTTGTTTTTTTACTAGGTACACACTTGATTCTCACCAAGCGTTGTGCAATAATGCATCGAAATTATGCCCTATTTACGGCCATCAGCACGCTATTTTATGGATGGCTGATGTACTTTTTTCGTGACCCCCACAGAGTCATCTTCCAGCAAGCAGCATGTGTACTAGCACCTGCAGATGGCAAAATAGTAGCCATTCAAAAAGTATACGAAAACGAATATCTGCAAGACAACCGCATACAAGTGAGCGTATTCATGTCTCCTTTCAATGTACATGTCAACAGAAATCCGATCTCAGGTATTGTCAAGTTTTTTAAGTACCACTCCGGAAAATATTTGGTGGCCTGGCATCCCAAATCCAGCGTTAACAATGAGCGCACTACAATCGTAGTTGAACATGCACAGGGAGTGCAAGTCCTCTTTCGCCAGATAGCAGGCTTTCTTGCCAGAAGAATTAAATTTTACCTTCAAGAGGGGGAGCAAGTGTACCAAGGCAGTGAGTTCGGCTTTATCAAATTTGGCTCTAGGGTAGATGTCTTTCTTCCGCTCAATGTCAAACTCAAAGTAAGCTTAGGAGAAAAAGTAAAAGGAGGAATTTCTGTACTTGCAGAACTGTAGTCGTAGTAGCAAAGAGGTACCCACCTAGCTGGCACTTCCCTCATCCACAAGCAAACCGATCTCTATACGCCTATACCTTGCCGGCTAATGATTGCTTAGGGCTTTACGTCAATCAATGCTGCCATGGAAGCACCATGTAGTTTAGAAAAGAAGCTTGACCAGCACCCCTGCAATGACTACTGCTGTGGTAGTAGCCACAAGGCCGGGTAGCATAAAACTATGGTTCAAGACGAACTTGCCCACACGGGTGGTGCCAGTGCTATCTAAGTTCACGGCAGCGAGCAACGTGGGATAGTTAGGAATAAAAAACACGCCATTCACAGCAGGCAATGCAGCCAGTAACGCAGTGGCGGGGAGTCCTAAAGCAATGCCGAGGGGTAGGATAGCGCGGATGGTAGCTGTTTGGCTGACGAGTAGGATAGACATTAGAAAGAGTAGCAGGCTAAACTGCCAGGGTGCCTGCGTGATTTGGGCCTGAACCGCCGCTAGGATCTCAGCTTTATTGGCCGCGATAAAAGTATCTCCTAGCCACGAGATGCCCATAATAGCTATGACAGCCTGAATACCCGAGCTAAAGACATTACTTTTTACGATCTCCTTGGGATTCAACTTACATACCAGCACAATCAACGCCGCAATAGCCAGCATCACAATCGCAATGACAGTGGACATCGCCATCGGCTGCATGGCGCCACCGATTTCCCAACTCGGCCGCAAGCTTTTTAAAGCGCCAAGCAAAATGACAAAGGTAATGCCAAGCATAAATACCCCCACAGAGCGTCTTTCCGAACTTGGTATAGGCCCAGTTTTTACAGCCTGCTGCCCCCTCTTTTTCGGAAAATCCTGCATTTTTTTTAAGTATTCTGGGTCTTCATGCAATTCCTTCCCCCACTTGTTCGCCACCAAAGTAGCCAAAAAAACGCCTCCGAAGGTAGCCGGGATGCACACTTTTAGGATATCGACCAAGCCTATTCCGTGCGGTGCTAAAATCCCTACTACAAGTGCAGTGGGTGCCGATATGGGGCTAGCCAACACGGCTTGCTGCGCAGCAATCACTGCTACTGACAAAGGCCTAGAAGGCCGCACACCCACCTCTTTGGCCACATCAGCAATCACCGGGAGTATGGCATAGATGGTATGCCCGGTACCTCCAAGGAAGGTAAACAGGTACACGATAAGAGGACTGATAAACGTGATTCTATGCGGATATCTTCTAATAAGCCTTTCTGCCAAAGTGGTTAAGTAGTGCAGTCCACCTGCTGCCTCTAAGGTGCCTGAAGCAGTAACAACCGCTGTAACGATCAGCAGTACGTCCATGGGAGGGTCGGTGGGCTTGACATGAAAAAAGAAGGTGAGGATGGCTAAACCCAATCCGCCCATAATGCCTAAACTAATCCCCTGAAGTTTTGTACCTAAAAAAATGGCGAGCAATACGATGGCAATTTGTATCCAAATCATGTTTTTAAATTTTAAGAAACACACCGCACCAACTGTATAGTGCGCTTGAGGCCTGCGAATTTACCAGAATCTCAGACATAACCACCATGGCAACTCAAAGACCTGCGCGGGAGCATTGGATAGGCATAGATGAGATTGAGTATACTCCTTAGTATGTACCTATGCGTTGATGACATGAGTCATTGGGCAGGGTAGTCATATTGCAAAGTGTTTAGAATATGCAAGAATAAGTAGCTGTAAAAAGTCATTCGTTGCTGCAAGGACACTTCAGGGTACCCATGCTGCTTGGGCTGCACGCACGGACTTTTATACTTGCCACATACCTGGAGCAGGTTTTCTAAAAAGAGTATGGTCAGGATTTGATTTGTTAATTTTTTTCGATAGCTTTGCCCTCATAAGTAATCTCAGAGAGCAATTTCAAATATTTTAGGATACAGCCCATGAAAAGTAGCAAATTCTTTCATTGCATTGGCGCCTTTCTGCTCGGTGCTACTGTGCTTTCCGGATGTAACAAGCACCCTATGCTGGCGATGGCTGAAGAGGCAGGTGCTGCTGATACTCAGATGGGTGGTGTGCGCAACAGTGGTGCAAAAAAACCAAAAAAGTATGGAACTACTTACTTTTTTGAGGAGCCTTACGCTTGCGAAGCGAGGGGTAATGCGTGCCATGAAGTAGTGCCGCGTGTTTGTAAGTATTTTGATTCTCTTCCCCTTGCCCCAAGCTCAAACATAAAAGAATTCAAAACGAATGCAAGTCTTGCCGAAGAAACGTTAGCGATTTGTAAAGAACGACTTGAATTTGCGAATTATCAGCTGAAAAACAGGACAACGATCCTAGTAAAACACCAAGCAGACCTCGATAGGTGCCAGCAAGCTCGTGAGTATGAAAAGAATACATTAGTTGCTCAACTAACTATGACCCAGGAAAACCTGACTGATACCTGGAATGAGTTGATTCTCTCAAAAGAGAAACTAAAAAAGGTAAATGGAGACTACCAAAGGTGCATGGATAATCTAGCACCGTTATCCAGCACATTGAATAAGGCTCTCAATCTTCCTACCCCTTCGCCCCAGGGGTATCTACAGCATATAGTGGCTGGGGGGTCCTTTGTTGTGGGAGTAGCGTTGGTGGGAGGTTGTATCTGGAAAACGATGTCGATGTCAAAGAATTTAGGGCAAGAGAGACAAGCAAAGGAGGCGGCAGAAAAAGAAGTGGAATCGCTTCAGGTTACTATAAAACAAAACAACGAGCTTATAAAAGAATATAAAACGAAGAAAGCTGATACCTATGGAGAGGGACTCAAACAGCGTATAAGTAGTCGGATGTCATCAACTTCATCTCCACATGGCTCTGTGGCAGAACCAACTAGAATGAACGAGAGTTAATAGAAGACCAATCATGGTTAAAAGATTATACATGGTGGCTGTTGCGTGCTTGCTACTATTTGTGCAGTGTGCTGGTCACGCTAAGCTGAGTGATGACATTGAGGCACTAAAACAGAAGCTCGAAGAGGCTAAGGAAGCCACGCGCGATGAATTGGGACCGCAAATCATAGACGCTAGTGCAGCCACGCGCGATGAATTGGGACGGCAAATCATAAACGCTAATACGGCCACGCGCGATGAA
>DCSL01000010.1 GCA_002325615.1 Amoebophilaceae bacterium UBA1467 | reverse complement strand
TTGGGCCTCAGTGAGGCTGCCGAGGAGCTCAAGCACAGGAGCTTTGGGGTGCTGGGGGGGCGAAGAAGCTTGCCTCGGCAAAACACCCTGTCAAGTTAGGAGAAGCCTTATTTGCTTTGGTACCAAAGGAAGAGCAGTACATTGCTCACATGCAAGTGCCTGCCCAAGGTTATGGAAAAATAAAGCCAGGGAACAAGGCTAGGATTAAGTTGACTCCTTATCCTTATCAAGAGTATGGCTATCTATCTGCCACTGTTAAGGAGCTTGCGCTTCTACCCAATAAAGCACAGTATAGAGTTGCACTACAAATAGACCAAGGGCTTGTGAGTACATGCGGGAAAGTATTATCTTTTAAACCGGAAATGGATGGAGAAGCAGAAATTATTACGGAGGATATTAGTTTTTACAACGTATAGTGCATAAGTTTTTGGGGCTCTCAAGGCCGTCAATGAAGCAACATAGCTAAAGATGGTACATAAGTTTCATAAGCATGCGTACAAGCTGCTGATCTTGTGGTGGTTGCTACTATTGGTAGCGGTTACGCCGCTACAAGCGCAGCCCTTGTTGACATTGACGGAGGTTGTGCAACGTGTGCTTGCCAATAACTTTGACATCCAGATAGCACGAAATAAGCAAAAGATTGCTGCCCAAAACCATCATCTAGGGAAGGCAGGATTTTTACCATCGTTGGATACCAATGTGGGCGTGCATGCGGAGCACTCAACATGGCCTCAAAAACAAAATGCCGACACGGCCAGTTTATCAGCGGGCTTGGGGCTCAAGTGGACTGTCTTTAACGGCATGCAGCGTATTTTTGCCTATCAACACCTAGGGAAAGTAAGTCAGATTTGTCAGTTAGCAACGCAGCAGAAAATCGAAGAAAAAGTAGCTGAGGCGGTCATAAGCTATTATCGTCTCGCTCTAGCTCAGACGAAGAAGCATGTACTAGACAACTGTATAGCAGTTTCTAAAGAAGTTTTGCAGCTGGCCAAAGTCAAGTATGAGGTAGGTCAATGCAGTAAGCTAGACTACCTCAATGCGCAGGTGCAACACAATGAAGAGCAGGCCAAATTGCTGTTGCAAGAAGAAGAATGCACGGCAGCCAAGCTTGCCTTTCAAGGTCTATTGGGTCGAGAAGGGCCAGAAGACTTCATGATTGTAGAAGATATTCCCTTGCCCTCAAGACTGAGCTGGGAGGCGCTCACCAAAGCCTCGGCAACGGTTAACACCAGTATACGGATTGCCCAAAAGCGCTGTGAAGATGCCGCACTAGCTATCAAGCTAAAACAAGCTGATCTGTGGCCTAGCGTTGACTTGTCTTTGGGTTATAGTTGGGGGAGTAAGCGCCACGATCAGTGTTGGGAGGCTACGCCCAGGGGGTTCAAGTATGGTATAAGTTTGAGTTTTAATTTATTTAACGCTTTTCAGCACGCTGGAGCCATCCAAGAGGCTGGCATTGAGGCAGATAATGCCCAGTTGAACCTAAGAGCCCAGCAAATGCAATTAGAATCTGCATTGCAAAAACACTTTTTGCATTATACTCACCATCTGAAGCGTTATGAACTAGCCCAACAACATGTGCAGGCGAGTCAAGAAAATGTAGCGGTAGCCTTAGCACAGTATCGTTTGGGGAGTATCACCTTACTAGCGTTGGACAAAGCCAGGCAAAACGACCAAGAAACAACATTGAAACGTTTGCAAGCTATCTATGATGCCAAAGTAACGGAGGTGGAGCTGCGGAAGCTAGGAGGTACACTACTTGATGCAGCCTATTGAGTGTAAACACATGCATTGACCCATGCACTATGCATCACGTTAACAGGCGTTTTTTCCATGTTGCATAATTGATACCCCAATGCAGCAAGATAGACATTAGGTCAGTCTGCACAGGGTAGAAAAGCTTACCCAGTGCTATTCCTCTTCAAAATGTGCCTGTTCCAACAATACACCCCAGCCCTCTGATTCACTCAAGGCTTTTCTGCAGCAACACACCACACTATGATTGTGTACTTCGTCTTCTAACTGTAACCCATAGAAACACATCAAGGAGATTATATCATTGACTCGTTCTTCGGAAGTAAGAAGCTGCCATGTGTAACGAATACGCTACCTCAAGGTCAAGTAAGAAAATATTTTTTGAAAAATTTAGTTAGTATTTGTTGACATTTAGTACAAATTAAATTCATATAAGCAAGGATGTAATTTTTTAAACACTTAAACAACATAATTATGAATAGATTAAATGAATTTCCGTTAGATCAAGTATTAAATCGTGATGCCATGAAAAGTATAGTAGGAGGAGTAAAGCCAACCGACGACAATCGCAACCTAAAATTTGACAGTGGCGTGCTTGTAGGACGGGACGGCATGGGGTATGGGCAAGGCTCCCACAGTGTGATGATTAGACCTGATTCTTTTAATCCACCATCAGGTGTTAGAGCAACCTATACGTGGGATATAGGTAGGGATTTCGTTGAGGCTCGAGAGAAGATTAGTAGTGGTTGCACAATACTTTAATGCCTTGTACTTATTTTGAGCTTCCATAAAGACAGCTACCCTTTACTATAGCGGGTAGTTGTCTTTTTATTGGATAAGTTTGCTACTCCACTCCATTTGCTCTCTATGAAATTTGAGCAGTCGAGGTTCAGACGAATTTATATCATATTCTATGTCTGCTTTGCATACATAGCGTTGCGAAATTCTTTGTCCGAAGAGCTCACTCAGCGGGTCGCTATGCGGGAACATCTGAACATAATCAACAGTGAAATAACGCTGTTTTATGAGCTGTGGTATGTGCTGGACCAGCTGCTCGAGGCTACTGATTTTCGTGTTAGCTATAGTGCATAACTCGACCAGAAAATACATGCTTTCTCCTCGTTTCATATGCGGTACGCTAGCGAAAGTAGTGTTGGCCTCTGTGTTAGTAAAAGTAAGTGTACCAGGGGGTAGGCCAACTTTTTCACTAAAAATATCGTCTGTTTCGAAAAAAAGTGCCCCGCCAAAGCTAACCATTTGTGTTACTTTATGGTCTTCAAGATCGTAAAGTGGCATCTCTATATCTAGCCATTCGCCATTTCTACAAATGGTAAGCCTCACTTCTGACGCGTGGGCATTATTCATTGCCATATCCAAAGTAACTAAGTGAGGGCCTATGACTTGGCCATCTACAGCCCATAAGATATCTCCAGCAATTAGCTTACCGTCTGCAGGTGTTCCATTCAAGACGCGCACCACTTGGATAGCGTTACCCAATGCCGTCGGAAATTGTTTAACATATGCTTTGACTTTTGCTTTCGGGAAATTTCGGTACTTCACCCCGTCATTAAGCGAATAAGTGGCTGTAATGGCACCTATGTGTTTTCTCACAGGTATTTTGCCATGTCTTATAAATGGGAGCGCATACTGGATGTAAGCAGGGTGAAGTCCAATACCAAAATTTTCGTCACTTGCATAATTCAGCGCTATAGCCTTTTCTTGGCTATCCACAATCGGAGATCCACTAGATCCTCCTTTGGTGTTCATACTCACATTGATAGAATGCTGTGGCATAGAGCCCATTACCTCATGTATGCTAGATACGTTGCCTGTATGCATAGAAGCTCCTTTGCCCTCGTTGTTACTAACAATAAAAACAGCTTGGTTAATTGCAGGAGCAGTATTGCTCAATGTCATCGTCGTTGCATCGTTAGGAATTTCCTCAGGTGGTACTTTCAGAAAAGCATAATCCAGCCATGGATCATAGTAACACAACTTGGCATCTGCTTGCTCGCCGTTATAGAAAGTGACGTTGTAAGTGTTAATTGCCATAGGGTCTACCACATGCCTGTTGGTTAGTATAACGCCTTGTGTTTTGTCAACAATACAACCAGTACCTTCTCTTTTCGTAATAATAGGCCCGTAGGCTTTTAGTGATGTGCTTGTATGAACCGTGACCACCGATCTTTTAGTATTCTCTATGACTTTGGCCTTAAATGTATTCTTGCTAGAGGATACTGGTGCATTAAGACACAATAGAATACCTATTAAAATTGGCATTGTGGTTCTTGGCATAGCTTTTATTGTTTGTGCTGAATTGTGGTTAACCGTTACTTATACTTGGTGTAACTAATATAATAAGCAAAAGTTATTACTTTTTTATAAAAAAAGACAAATTTGCGCAGTATTTAACTATGTGTAAGCTTAAATATTGTTTAGTATATCTTTATCACTCGGCACAAACAATAAAAG
>DCSL01000067.1 GCA_002325615.1 Amoebophilaceae bacterium UBA1467 | reverse complement strand
AAGAAAAAACAAGTAATCTAACGCTGACCGAGGCAGATTTGTGCCAAGACAAAGACGTACTCGACACATGGTTCTCTTCTTGGCTGTGGCCTCTTAGTGTTTTTGACGGTATTCAACATCCTGATAATCCAGACTTCTGCTACTTCTACCCTACCAAAGATTTAGTGACTGCTCCGGAGATTATTTTCTTCTGGGTAGCTAGGATGATTATGGCGGGCTATGCCTTTCGAGGCATGCCTCCTTTTAGAAATGTGTATTTTACGGGCATTGTACGCGACAAACAGGGTAAAAAAATGTCTAAGTCGTTGGGCAATTCACCAGAGCCGATGACCCTCATTGAGCAATACAGTGCTGATGGTGTTCGAGTAGGCATGCTCTTAAGTGCCCCTGCTGGCAACGACCTCCTGTTTGATGTCAAGTGCTGCGAGCAAGGCAGAAATTTTACCAACAAAATATGGAATGCTTTTCGTCTTCTCCAACGCTGGGAAACCACGGAACAGCCCGAAGCAACCCACACAGCAGCCATGCAGTGGTTCCAGGCCCGGTTAGACCAAGTGCTCGAAGAAGTCAATGCTCACTTCCAGCAGTTCCGCATCTCGGATGCGCTCATGGCCCTCTATAAGCTGGTTTGGGACGATTTTTGCTCGTGGTACCTAGAGATGATCAAGCCCGTCCATGGCCAATCCATAGCTGCCAGTGTCTATGCTGCCACTGAGGGCTTCTTTGAATGTCTTCTCAAACTACTGCACCCATTCATGCCCTTCCTTACTGAGGAGCTCTGGCAACAGGTCCGGCCACGGCAATCCCTAGACTGCCTCATCGTAGCACCTTGGCCCCAATCAGCAGCCTATGACACCACTATACTTCACCATGCTACTGCGTCTTTTGAACTGGTAACTACCCTCAGGAGTTTGAGAAACCAAGCCTTAATCTCGCCTAAAAAGTGCCTAACGCTGTATATTCTGGACACAGAAGCACCTTGCTGGCTCACCCCCTTTGCTACCTACGTCAAAAAGCTTGCGCATTTGGTCGACATTATTTCTGTCCAGGATGAGCCACAAGACGCCACCAGCTGTGACATTCGTGGCACCACCTTTTATCTCGCTCTGGGTCAACAAGTAGATACAGCGCAGGAGAAAATACGCCTAGCAAGAGAGCTGGCCTACACCCAAGGCTTCCTAGAAAATGTCTTAAAAAAACTCAACGACAACCGCTTTGTTCAAAATGCCCCAGCCCAGGTCGTAGCCACAGAACGCACAAAACAAGCAGATGCCGAAGCCAAACGTAGGCTGCTGGAGGAACGACTTGCGCAACTTTAAAGGAATGATCAGTGATTGGTAATACGCACTGGCATAGTAACGAGGTGTAGGGGGCAATTTTTCCAGGTCAAACCAGGGAAAGTTGAAGGTACCACCGTGGTCACTTGTACCCTAAACTGAATGCATGAACAGCGCTGTAGCCCTTTCATAAGACAAAAAGCATCGCTAAAAAGGAAATCATCCATACCTCCATGAAGAAGATACAGGCACTGATTACTGCTGAAATGCTTGCATTAGAGGAACAGGTACACACATTGGTCCAGAACGATGGTCATTTGCCCCAACGGGTCGCTCAGTATGCATTTCAAGTGCCAGGCAAACAACTACGCCCTATGCTGGTGTTTTTAGCGGCAGGAGCTTGCGGAGGCATGACTGCCAAGGCCCTACGTAGCGCAGTACTAGTGACACTCCTGCACCAGGCATCACTGGCACACGATGATGTGGTAGACGAAGCCACGCACCGGCGCGGAAGGCCGGCTATCCACACCGTTTGGAATAACAAAGTAGCGGTGCTGTTTGGTGACTACCTTTTGGCAAAAAGCCTGCGCCTGGCCACGCAGCACCAAGATCATGACTTGATGGCCCTCATCGCTGAAACAGTCCAGGTTATGAGCGAGGGAGAGTTACTCCAACTGGCACAATCCCATACATACGACACAACAGAAGCGGTTTACCTAAACATTATCTACAAAAAAACAGCGCACTTGTTTGGTACTTGCTTAGCATTAGGTGCCATGGCAGCTGGAGCCCCCGTAGCACAAGTAGCTACCCTGCGCCAAATAGGTGAGCAAGTAGGCATAGCTTTTCAGCTAAAAGATGATTGGCTAGACTATGGCACCGAAGACCTGGGCAAGCCCTTGGGCATGGACCTCCAAGAAGGCCGGCTCACTTTACCCCTTATCCATGCACTGCAGCAAGCCCCTTCTCAGAAGGGAAAGGAAATTTTGCATACTCTCAGGCATTCCCAGCACCATCCTCAACGGCAAAAAGAAATCCTGGCCTTTGTCAGACAATCTCCAGGCATGGGCTACACCCAAAAAATGATGCTTCAGTACCAACAAAAAGCCCTTCAGATCCTAGCCAACACGGTCACTTCACCCTATCAGGAAGCACTTTGCACACTCATACAATATATTTAGACGATTCTATTGGAAAATTCTTGCAAATCAACCTTTATTTACTGTAACTGGGTATGCATCCTAGTTTTTCTATAGTGTCGTTACGCCTAAGATCCAGGATTAACCAAGTATAGAAAATGAATTATCTCAGTATAGACTACCTGATCGTTTATGCCTTTTTACTCCTTACCCTCGTTATTGGCTTCTTGGCTGGCAGAGATATTAAAGACATGCGGGGGCATGCCATTGCGAATAAGCAATTTGTCTTCCAAAAATTTACCTTTACCGTTATTTCTGCTGATGCACGTAAGATCAAAAAGGTAGCGATAGCCCTCGAAAAAAATGGTGCCGAGGAAGATGTATAAATCCTAGAAGCGCCCCAAAAAGCATAGTCACCCTCCTATGGCAGAGGGTATACACAACTTGCCCACACAGGTACTGCGCACCAACTGTACTTCGAAGTTTCAAATAGACCACCTATCTCGTTTATCTACGTTTTTTCTATAAAAAATTTTACCAAGGTAAATGCCTCTTTGGCACCTACCCCACGTAAGCCTAGGGGCAAGACACGTTACTCGATCCAGCCTGAGGATCAAGGGGCCATACAGCTCTTTGTGCAGCCCGGAGTGGGCCAGCAGGCATCCCTGGGTCAAAAGGGCGGTCAACTCCAGTAGGGCTGCAAGCGCCATTACCTGACTGATTTCAAAGAGGGCTTAATCTTCTCGGTACATACGGCAACGGCTAATACCTGGGATAACCAGTACCTAGATGCCTGTCTGGGTAAGGTGAGCCTACCTGCAGAGTGTTGTGTACTAGGAGACACACGAGTTAACTAATAACTATGCTGCAATAGGCTCTTATTGTACAAATATGTCGCTTTTATTAAAAATTGCTTTACTTTATTAGGATTATTTGAGCGTATTTATTACATTTTTGCAATCCAAATGTATGGAGAAACTAAAACCTATCACTCTTATGAAGACAATAGAGAATGACATGGCTCCGAAAAGTTCTTATGAGGCAGGAAGTTACATCGTAACTGTTGCTATCGGCACGCCAATAGAGGCTTAGTTGTATGGGGCTTGGGATTAACAATGTAATCCTAGGCTCCATTTTTTAATTACTATGTCATGAAAGAAGAAAAGTTGCCAGCGCATCAAAAGTATTCCGACGTAATACGGAAATTCTCTGCGGATGCTGTGGAAAGGATAGATAAAGAGCTTTATCCTGTATGCGAAGACTTGGTAGACCATTTGGTTACCGACATCTATGGGTTTTCTTATAAAAGACCGCATATAGACATACGAGTAAGGCATTTGATCTCGCTAGGAGTGCTTACTGCTATGGGCGGTTGTGAGCCCCAACTAAACTTCCAACTAGAAGCAGCACTTAATTTGGGCATACCGCCTGATGAAGTCAAAGAAGTATTTATTCAGGTAGCTGTCTTTGCTGGAAATGCACGCGCCATCAACGCAGCAAATATTTTTCATAAGATATTGATGCAACGCAATAGTGATGGAAAGAATACGAAGCAGTAGAGCTTTTGCAAGCTACTTACTACTTGATGTTGCCATGGAAAGTGCTTTCCGGTCAGTGCAACTCTATGTAACCTGGTGGTTTCTGCAAAGTCATGATATGACCGTTGGGTTATCTGTTACACTGGCTATCGTGTCGTTTTTTAATACCATCTTCATTCCTATATCAGGCACTTGGAGCAATAAAGTTCCCTTACCCAACTACATTGCACGAACCGTCCATTTAGGATGTTTTACCTTGGTCTCCTTGTTGATAGCTCTAAGACTGCTGGAGGACACCAACTATTCGCTATGGGTACTAATAATTCTTATGGTCTTCTTGGGTATCGCTACGGCTTTACTTAGGCCTCTATCCATGAAGGTGATCAATGGCCTTTTTCAAGGAGAAGTAGCAATAAGCAAAGCGTATCAAACAAAGTATTCTCTTGCTATTCTAAATATTTTGCTGGGCCCCACCTTGTCTGGGTTTATGATAGAGGCCTATGGGGGGAAAGCTCCTCTTGTGTGCGCTTTTCTTTTTTGTGGATTAGCGTGGTTAGGAGCTACTATTTTCAAAAATACGAGTCTTAGCTGTTTCGGTAAATTTTCAGTGTATAAAGCGACTAGGGGTGGGTGGATGACTGAACTTATACGTGGTTTTCAGCTCAGTTTTTACGTTAAAGAAGAGAGAGCTATTGCCATCATGTCTATCCTTCTCAATTGCTTTTTTTCTCCTTTCATGTTCTTACTGCTCCCTGCTGTAATGATACAACTCCATGCATATACTCTTCGGGAGGTAGGACTCATCGAGTTGTGCTTGGGAGTTGGTATCGTTATTTCCTGCACAGACCATGTTACTTCATTCGTTAAAAGAAAACTGAGTCTCTACCACGCCTGTTTGCTCTATATCACCATGCTTACCGGTTCTTTTTTTCTTTTTTCTATGTTGTCTAACGTGCTGCTCCTATGCTTCGCGGGAGCGATTATGGGGGCTGCACTGAATTCATTTAACGTTGTGGTCAATGCAAGAAGATTACATTGCATACCAACTTCTCATCAGGCGATTATGGAGGGGTGTTTTGTCTTTCTATGCACTGCCGCTGTACCAGTTGGTTTTATACTTACAGGCACCCTTATGCGCATATTCTCATCACAGAAAGTTATAGGTATTTACGCTTCTATTTGTGTCTCTCCGGTGTTGTTCTTGTATGCCTCTGTGAGTGCCAAAAGAATGTTTCAACCCAATGTTCAGGCAGATTACTACGCCAAACAATATCCTGAGCTCTTTCATTGCTTATGAAATATCACTTCCTACCAGATCCTGAAACGTTAGCTGCTATGGTTGATGCCTTTAAAGAAAAACTTCAGGATAGTTATAGAAAGCTGTTGACTACCATATACGAAGAAACAGGTCATCAACAGTCACAGATTATCTTAGAAAAGATAATAGCGCTACCTAAGAAAAACTTTTCATCGATCCTTACTTTCTATTATCACCACACAGTTAGGGCCATTAATGAAGGGGAGTATATCCCCAAACTACTATCGGACCTTGATCTCGTACTAGCCTTTGTGAAGGAAGAAGATAACAAGAGCTCATTTGTAGTGTACGAAACAATGCCCGATACAATTTCTCATGCAATTTTGAAGACAATGGGGAATTCAATAACTAATTATAATATTTTGCTAAGAGGATTGCCAAAAACAGAAGAGATCCAAGCAAAGCAGCGTTTAGAGCAGGGTGTGAAATATCTCTGGCACAGTT
>DCSL01000064.1 GCA_002325615.1 Amoebophilaceae bacterium UBA1467 | reverse complement strand
AGAGCATTTCCCAAATAGAAAAATGATAGAAATAGTAGATAAAAATATTTACCATAGTTTGTTAAAAGACTTAAAGATTTGGAAATCTCCGTTGCCTGGGGAGCGTTCGATACGGATTTCTGCCACAAAATCTGGTGGAAAATATTATGATAATATCGCTTCTTAAGAGAACGTAAGAGCAAAGAGTACTGCTAGAGGTAGCGTGGTGGCGATGACCATGGAAATGCTAGTACTATGGCTGTAAAGAATCACTTCTCTTTGGGCTTTCGGTTGAGAGACTTTATTGAAGAGCCCTTGAATGTTTCTAAAACCTTCTTCCTAGCTACTTGCAGCGCCCGGCCCATCTTGTCCGGATAAAGCAGTGATTGGAGGTATAGAGCAGGCATGGTTTTATGTGGTAAATAAGTCATGAAAAAAGTCTCTCAAGAAATAATAACAGAGCTCAATAGTGGCCAGCGGGAAGCCTCCAATCTTATGGAATCGCTTGCTGTTGATGTAAAAATTTTGCTGCATCATGTACTGCCAGCATTTGATTTCCCTACATTGCCGGCGTCATTGGGCATTATTAAAAAATATCGGCTCATCGCTGCTGAACTGCAAAAGCAATTCGGCTTTATGCTGTTTGAAAGCCTTAAAACCCATGCCTCTGATACGGTGCGCACTTTAGCCTGTTGTTTGCTCGGCGAGCAATCATTCTCTTTTTCGGAGAAATTAGCACTAGTACGGCCGCTGGCTGATGACCATCATGCAGGTGTGCGGGAATGGGCTTGGATGGCTCTCCGGGAAGATTGCACAGCAGCGTTAGAGCATTCTATAGCCTTGCTCATTCCATGGACAGCAGCTCCTTCCTGTAATATCAGACGCTTTGCCTCTGAGCTTACTAGACCTCGCGGGGTTTGGTGTAAACATATTCGTGTACTGCGGGAACAGCCATGGCTAGGGCTTCCTATATTATTACCCCTGCGTTCGGACCCTGCTAAGTATGTGCAGCTATCGGTAGGCAATTGGCTCAATGATGCTGGCAAAGATCATGCAAAATGGGTGAAAGATTTATGTGAAGCATGGGTGAAGGCATCATACAATAAAGACACGGATAAAATCTGTAAGCGTGCCATGAGAAATTTGTAATACATTCTCTTGACTATGTCATACACGAGTATAGCCATCGGCTTTGTAGACGTTGCATAGTATACACTTTGTTATTTTTTGTTAGGTATAAGACACCAGTAGTGCTACTTTGTGCTTGAAAGACCTATTCACCTTGCGGCATGCCGAGGCCTTGCTTTCCGAACCTCAAGTTGAAGATGCAGTTGGGCATTTGGCAACAAAAGGTCTGCAGCACTCGGAGAGCTTCCTGACGTACGTTTTAGCAAGGTTATAGCTGTCCCAGGCTTGTTTATACGGAAAAGACCGTTGCTGCGGTCGTCGCTTTCATGCTTCAGGTAGGCCAAGGCGTAAGTTGGTTAGTGTTTTTACTTTTGTAGAAGGTTTTTGTGACCAAGGTGCATGCACGGACCGATGCTTGGTAGCCAGGTGTCCTTGGTTAGCCACAAGCAGCTGATGGGTGTAGTACTTAACTATGTGATAGGCGAACAACTGTTGTTGCCTCCTTGTAATGCTGCACACGTCAGGCTCGACATTACTTTTTGATAAAAAAATAACATCAACTATTTATGAAACTACTTACCCACAGCTCCACAAAACTTTTTGGAGTGGCATGTCCCATCGAAAAGGCGTCAGTAATCATTATTCCTGTTCCCTGGGAGGTTACCGTCTCGTCCCGTTCAGGCACTGCCCTAGGTCCCGAGAGCATCCTCAGAGCATCTTATGAGCTAGGAACCATGACTCGGCATGGCGCCTCAGGCATACAAGAGCTTGGGGTTGCCATGCTTCCTATCCCCCATGACTGGAAAACGCTGAGCGATACCCTTAGGCACCATACAGTAGGGTATATCCATGCCATGGAGTTGGGCTTTGAAAAGTCTAGCCTTAAAAAGAGTATTGTGAAAAAGATAGACCACTATGCCTATCAGCTTAAGGAAGATATAAAAGCCAAAGCACTTGCTTACCTCAAGGAGGACAAACTAGTAGGCATATTAGGAGGTGACCATAGTGTGCCGCTAGGACTCATTGAGGCGCTCGCTGAGTTTCACAACAATTTTTGTGTTTTGCAAATAGATGCACACCCTGGCCTTCGCAAGGCTTATCGGGGCTTCCAATACTCTCATGCCTCGATTATGCATAATGTTTTGCAGCTGCCACACATTACCAGGCTGGTGCAAGTAGGCTTGCGTAGTTATACTACGCAAGACCTCCAAGTGATCGCTGCCGAAGAAGGTCGTATTTTCCCGTTCTTTGATAGTGATTTCAAGCGGGAGCGTTTCCAAGGCGTTACTTGGGAAAAGATTTGTGCCACCATTATTGATACTCTGCCCGAAAGGATTTACATCAGCTTTGATATCGATGGCCTGGATGCCAAGCTTTGTCCTAGTACAGGTACGCCTGTACCTGGAGGGCTTGAGTTTGATGAGGTGTGCTACTTATTCGAGCAAATCGTCGAGGCAGGCAAAAAGATTGTTGGCTTTGATTTGTGTGAAGTAGCCCCTGGTGAAAACATGGATTGGGATGCGCAGGTAGGTAGCCGCATTCTTTACAAGCTGGCCATGGTGATGGGGGCTAGCCAGGGTAAAACCTTGCTAGGCTAGCCGAACCCCTATCCTACTCTACTGGCAGAGGAATACAGAAGACACTATAATTTGCTTTGTGTCTTTGGGCCAAGCAGCTAGGGCTTAGGAAGTTTTAGGAACGAGGTGTATGGGTCCCCTGCACAGGCGTACCGATGCGGTGTGAGGATGCTGCTTGTTGGAGGATGCAACACAACTTAACATTTTCCCTGGTGATCTTTTTTAGTTAGCTGTTGCAAAAGCAAAGCGTAAGTATTTAATGCTGGCACCCTGTGCCAAAAATTGCTGTTCGTAGGCGGTCTGGATACCGTAGTGTACTGCTAGCCATTCAGATCGGTATAAATCTTCAGTATACACCAGGCTACTGACGGCTTGTGAACGAAGCACTGCTAGTGTATAAGAAAAAAGCGCTGCATCGTCTGTTTTGAGGTGAACAAAGCCTCCAGGTTGTAGCAGCTGACGATAAAGAGCTAGAAACCTAGGGCTAGTAAGCCGACGCTTCTCGTCCCGATCGCGGGGGCGTGGGTCTGGAAATGGGATGTAGAACTCACTGACCTCTCCTGGTGCGAAGCATTGGTCCAACTGTTCAATCTTTGTCCGCAAGAAAGCAACTTGGTAGAGTGCATGGGCTAAGGCGTAACTACTACCTACCCACAAGCGAGCACCCTTAATGTCTACCCCTACAAAGTTTTTATGCGGAAACTGCTGTGCCAGGCCCAGGGTATATGCCCCTTTGCCACAGCCCAGCTCTACAACAAGGTCATGCTGATTATTAAAGTAGTCCGTCCGCCACTGCCCTTTGAGCTGTACGTAGCTTGCTTTACCCGGTTCAATGATGTTGCGGCGTTGAGCATTGTCGGAAAACCGCTGGAGTTTTTTGCGCATCTACATAGACATCAAATCAATCATGCAAAGGCTGCCATGCACCAAATATCACGGTAGCTTGGGTCCTCCAGATTGTACTTCCTGGTTGGCAAAGTCTTCGTATTGCTTGAAATTATCGATAAAGGCTTGGGCCAACGCATGGACTTGTACCGTATGCGCTGCTGCATCCTGCCAACTGCTGCTAGGATTGAGTAAAGATGATGGTACCCTTGGACACGTCGTGGGCATGGAAATCCCAAAGACAGGATGCTCGGTGTAGGCGGCTCTATCCAGAGCACCAGACAATGCTGCCTCAATCATAGCACGAGTATGGTCTAACTTTACGCGCTCCCCTACACCATAAGGACCTCCTACCCAACCTGTGTTGACAAGCCATACTGACACGGCATGGGCTTCCATCTTTTGGCCTAGCATGGCGGCATATTGTGTAGGGTGTAGCGGCAAAAAGGCAGTGCCAAAACAAGCAGAAAAAACGACCTGAGGGGCAGTAACCCCTACTTCTGTACCCGCTACGTTGGCCGTATAGCCTGCTATAAAATGATACATAGCTTGCCCTTTGCTCAGCTTGGCAATGGGGGGTAGTACCCCTTGGGCATCGCATGTTAGAAAAAAAATATGCTGTGGGATCCCTCCTACCGAAGGCCTAACAGCATTTTGGATATGCTCAATGGGATAGGCACTCCGCGTATTCTCTGTGATAGTTGCATTGGCGTAGTCTACCTCACGCGTGCCTGCCACAAAACGCATGTTCTCCAGGATAGTTCCAAACTTAATTGCCTGGAATATTTGGGGTTCTTTTTCCGGCGACAGATCAATGGTCTTGGCATAGCAACCTCCCTCAAAATTAAAAATTCCTTGGCTGTACCACCCATGTTCATCATCACCAATCAGTTGCCGTTTAGGATCGGCAGAGAGTGTTGTTTTTCCAGTACCAGATAAGCCAAAGAAAATTGCTGTATTGCCTTGCGGCCCTATGTTGGCTGAACAGTGCATAGGAAAGACCCGGTGATTTTGGGGTAGCAAGTAGTTCAGCACGGTGAAAATACTCTTTTTCATCTCGCCTGCGTAGCCTGTGCCCCCAATCAATATCATCTTTTTGCTGAAGTTGATAATCGTAAAATTTGGATGGTGTGTACCATCTATAGCAGGTTCTGCTTGGAACTCAGGTACATTGATAATGGTGAAATCAGGTAGAAAATCAGGCAGTGCGTCTTGGGCAGGTCGCAGAAAGAGGTTGTGACAAAACAGGTTATGCCAAGCTACAGTATTGACCACCCGAATGGACAAGCGGTAAGCAGGCAAGGCACTGGCATAGGCGTCTCGAATGTAAACTTTCTTGTCCTTAAGAAATTGAGCTATCCTTCGATAGAGTGCATCGAACTGCTCCGGAGCTAGCGGATTATTGACAGGCCCCCACCAAATGGTATCACATGTTTCGTCGTCTTGGACAATAAACTTATCACGCGGCGACCGGCCTGTAAACTTCCCTGTATCGCATACCAGGGCTCCTTCTTGTGAGAGTACGCCTTCTTTTTTTTGGACTGCTTCTTCCACTAATACAGCTGGGCTCAGTTGCCAATGGGCCTCTCTTACATGTGCTAGCGCCATCTTGGCCAGCCACGAGGCCCTGGTCTGTTCGTACGATTGCTGCATGAGGTGTCTGATTGCATTGGGGGCCACAAAACTAAGGGAATATGTACCAACTTACAAAGAGATAGGGGGGGGCCCCGAAGCAGCTTCGTC
>DCSL01000053.1:806-10109 GCA_002325615.1 Amoebophilaceae bacterium UBA1467 | reverse complement strand
TTGGCAACAGTCTTCGCAGGAAATGTACCAAGCTGTGCAGAAATCCAGTGCAACAGAAGGAACGAAACTATTGCAAAATTCTTGAAAATTACCCTTGATTTACCTTAAATCGGATAGATACCCTAGTTTCGAAACAGTCTCAGAATGCTTAAGTAAACTCAAATCGCAGCTACAGCCAGCGTATTGTTGCCAGATGGCCTACCATTTAGGAACCAGAAGTTTGTGAACGAGGCAAGGGTTGGCTGCTTGGGCATAGTATCAAAAATAATGGGGTTCTCGACTATTTAAGTTACTTTGCGGGTCTACTATAGCCTTTCTACGCCGGTATTGTGTATAGCCTTAGATTGCAAGGGTTTTGAAAAAAGAAAAACAGTGTTCGATTAAGTTGTAGTTGGGAAAAAAGCATTCATGGCACTCTCTTGGTAGATGCCGTACACTTAAAGCCGTTGTACTAGTTGACCCCTTAACTGTAACTTGGATTGACCCCCTTATTTAGCATAGGTTTTCTCGATGTCGGACTAGGTGAGATTATTGACATATTCCTAGTTGGCTTGCTGCTATATCGGGTTTATAAACTGATCGAGGGGAGCACAGCTGTTAAGATTTTTATAGGCTTCTTGCTATTGTCTCTCACCTACCTTATCGTCAGATCGGCTGGCATGGAGCTTCTGACAGCTATTTTAGGGAAGTTTATGGAGGTGGGCGTTCTGGCAGCCATTATTCTTTTTCAGCAGGAGATCAGAAGGTTTCTTTTTTGGATTGGTGGTACCACTGCCTTGAGTGGTAGCGCACTGATAGGCCGTCTTCTTGGCAATAAAAAGGCTAACAAGATAGGGGTAGATGTTACACCCATCGTAGAAGCTGCCAAAGCTTTGGCAGGGAGTAACACGGGGGCACTTATTGTTCTTTCTAACGAAGATGATCTTAAGTTTTACAAGGAATCTGGAGATCTCATCGATGCAGCAGTCTCCAAGCGTCTTCTCTTGGCTATTTTTAACCACCAAAGTCCATTACACGATGGAGGCGTGATTATCTACAATAATAAGATTATAGCAGCCAGGAGTATTTTGCCAGTCACAGAGCGCCAAGATTTGCCCCCACAGTTCGGGTTAAGACACCGGGCTGCCATTGGCATGACAGAGGTAACAGATACATTGGTTCTGGTAGTCTCGGAGGAAACAGGCCAAATCTCCGTAGCAAGAAACGGGACCCTCGAAAGCAATCTTTCTATCCAAGAAACCAGAGCAGTTATCAATGACTACCTACAGGGTAAACGAAAGCCTTAACTTGTGCTGGTATGCAGGCAGAATGGGACTACAAGAGAATATCAACCTAGGGCTTTTTTCACAACGTGCTGTAATGAGACCATTACAGAATAGTTGTCGGTCGACGCTTACTCTTTTTTGGGAGGCTTCTTGGGTATTTCTCACCCCACATGTTTCCAGTGCAATGTGCTCCTATAGGAAGCATAGCACGCCTTATGAGCGATCATTTGCCCACTATTATTGTGCATGGGACATAAGAATCCCAGGGAGCCTATACTAAGTTGTACGCTAAGGCCTCCAACACATACTGGCCGTGAGTCTTTACCAGGCCTACATATCGGGCTGTTAACCCACCGAACCAATGCTTGATGCTCCCGAAGACCCGCTCTATTTTATAGCGCACCTTACCCACCAGCTGATTATACCGCTTCGCCCAACTCGCCAATGGCTTATTACGGCAGTCTTTGCGCCGTATACCACTACGCAGTCCCTTGCTAGCGAGCAGGACTTCATTGCGCTGAGAACAGTAGCCCTTGTCAGCCAGTACACGACTCCCTGCATGTAGGCGGAACCTTACGCAAACAGGCGCCTAGGTACTGGCTATCATGGGCATTAGCGGCTGTCGTATGGACCGATAAAACCAAGCCCTCCTTAGACTCAGCGAGTTAATGGCGCTTGTAGTCCTACTGCAGTTGCCTCCCCTTTTTGACCCATCTGGCTTCTTGGTCTACCCCTGGTTGTAGAGAACGTTGCATAGGCTCTTGATCCTCAGGGCTCCAGCGTGTAGCTTGTCTTGCCCTTAGGCTTACGCAGAGTAGGCGTCACGGAGGCATCTATCATGGCTCCGTGTTGCACCAATACGCCAGTAGGTGGGTAAGAGCGTCCCAATGAATAAGTTGGGCTATCTGTTGAAGAAACACCCGCTTGGTCTTTCTTCTTTCTACGTAGTAGCTTGTATAGCTCAGGGGTAAGGAAGTTTTGATAGGCATAATGAGTGTAGTTTTGACATTATTGACTGGTGATGGATAAAGGATAGCAATAGTTAGTCCCGTGACTAAGAAACATCCCTACTCTAATTTATAATTACTTCTGCAATGATCTTATATTGCTATTTTTGCCACCTCAAAAACATCCCGACGATGAGAAATATACAGTTTAGACAAGCCTTGGGAGAAGCCATGAGCGAAGAGATGCGATTGGATAACAACATTTTTCTGATGGGGGAAGAGGTAGCTGAATACAACGGGGCTTACAAAGTTAGCCAAGGCATGCTCGACGAGTTTGGCCCTGACAGGGTGATCGATACGCCCATTTCCGAACTTGGCTTTGCCGGGTTGGGCATTGGGGCAGCCATGAACGGGCTGCGGCCAATCATCGAGTTCATGACTTTTAACTTTTCTTTGGTAGCGATTGATCAAGTGGTTAATTCTGCTGCCAAGATGATGTCCATGTCCGGTGGGCAGTTTCCTGTGCCCATAGTATTTCGTGGGCCTACTGGCAATGCAGGCATGCTAAGCTCTCAACATTCCCAGAGTTTTGAGAATTGGTATGCCAATTGTCCCGGGCTCAAAGTCGTGATTCCTTCTAATCCCTATGATGCCAAGGGGTTACTCAAGGCCGCCATTCGCGATAATGATCCAGTGATTTTTATGGAATCTGAATTGATGTATGGCGACATGGGCGAAGTACCGGAAGGTGAATACTTGTTGCCCATTGGCAAAGCAACAATAGCACAAGAAGGAAAAGATGTGACCCTTGTTTCTTTTGGGAAGATGATGAAAGTAGCCTGGGAAGCTGCCCAGGTCATGCAACAGCAAGGGGTGGAAGTGGAGTTGATCGACATGCGGACGGTGCGGCCTTTGGACATGACTGCTGTCATTCGGTCTGTACAAAAAACCAATCGCCTTGTTATCGTTGAAGAAGCCTGGCCTTTGGGTTCCATTGCCTCAGAGATTGCCTATCAAGTACAAAAGCATGCTTTTGACTATCTCGATGCGCCCATTCAAAAGGTTAATAGCGAGGATGTACCTTTGCCCTACGCACCTACCCTGATCCAAGAAGCCTTGCCCAATGCCGAAAAGACCTTGCGTGCGTTGAATGCGGTGCTGTACCGCTGATCTTAGAAATTTTTATATGCTTCAACATCCTCACTGCCCTGTGGTTGTCATGCATCAACGAACATGCTGCATGCAGGCCAGGCTACACTAGAGCTCCTCAGCGTCCAACATGTTACGCAGTATTAGTCAGGAAAGGAGTAAGCAATTCATCACGACCAACTCGTCAATAAGCTAAATGAGTGCTTTGCGCTTCAAAATCGTCTCTACCAACTTGATTTCGTGCTTGCTATTGAAAATTTTGTACGGCAAGTGAATCAGATGGGTCTTAGAGATGACCAACAAAAAATAATCTTTGCCTTGTGTAGCCCTTTTGACCTGCTCCCACGCAATGGGCATGCCCTGCTTGGAAGTCAGTTGGATGATAATCTGTTGGCTGGAGATTTCGTAGCACAACCGTTCAAAAAGAAGCCTATTTTGCTCTAAGTAGGTAATTCCATAAAACTGAATGAGCCAAAACAAGAAGTAAAGTAACAACCCCATGCTGGCCCCCAGCACAAACCAAATAGTTCTAACAAAAAAAGTCCCACTCACAATGGCCAAGGCAATGAGAAACACCCACCATTGCTCCCGAATGATGTTGCGGAGTCCGAGTTGCATGTAGGTGTTGGTAGTTAGTTTGTACTTTTTAGTCTTGGCGATCATGATTGATAGTCGGGGTAATCAGCAACTTGAGTATATCTGAATTGTTGCTTACAGCTGGATTCCCTGCCTAAGCACCCCAATCTAATTGATTTCTTGCATTATTTACAAAAGATAACACAACGACTGCTCCATGAGAGATATTGTTAGGGCAAGCCTGCAAGTCACATACATCGCCTGATATTAGACCCATATAGAATTGGCCAGGGGCGCATTATTCGCTAAACTTGTGGGTTTCACCAACTACAATATGTCATGAATAGTCTTGCTTTTATTGGAAGAGTAGGCAGTGGAGAGCTACTTCTAATCCTTTTGGTCTTCCTCGTCCTGTTTGGGGCTAAAAAAATTCCTGAAATTGCTAGAGAACTAGGCAAAGGCATCCGCGAGTTCAAAAATGCCACCAAAGAGATCGCAGAAGAGTTGGAAGACCAGCCTCAAGAAAGAAAAGACGGATAACTTGAACGAACTACTCTCCTTTGCTCAATTGCAAGCGTCGTTGCAGCAAGGTACTTCTACTTGTAAGGATATAGTTGACCAGTGCTTGCACAACATTGCGCAAGGGGCTCATCTCAATGCCTTTTTGCGTACCTATGCGGAGGAGGCTAAGCAGCAAGCTGTTGCCATAGATCGGAGGCGCCAAGTAGCCCCTCTTTCCAAACTGAGTGGCATGGTAGTAGGGCTCAAAGATTTGCTGTGTTACAAAGACCACCCTGTACAAGCGGCTAGCAAGATTTTAGAAGGATTTGTATCGCAGTTCAGTGCTACGGCAGTGCAACGGCTTGTGGACGAAGATGCCATCATCATTGGCCACCAGAATTGTGACCAGTTTGGCATGGGCTCCTCCAATGAAAACTCTGCCTTTGGGCCAGTGCACAATGCTTTAGATACTACTAGAGTATCAGGAGGGTCTTCTGGTGGATCAGCTGTGGCAGTGCAAGCCCATATGTGCCATGTGTCGCTTGGAACGGATACAGGAGGCTCTGTGAGGCAACCCGCCGCTTTTTGTGGTCTGGTAGGGCTTAAACCCACCTACGCTAGGATCTCTCGCCATGGTCTTATTGCCTATGCTTCTTCTTTTGACACCATTGGTATTTTTGCACAAAGTGTCCAAGCTTGTGCAGCGGTATTGGAGATTATTGCAGGGCCAGATGAATTTGACAGCACGGTGTCCCATCAGCCTGTTCCCACTTATACGGCACAACTACAGTTCGATCGCAAAGCTAAAGTGGCTTATTGGCCCATAGCCCTGACACACCCTGGCTTGCAACCAGCGATTCGGACGCAAACCCAGGCCACACTAGATTCGTTGCGCCAGGCTGGTCACCAAGTAGAGGCGGTGGACTTTCCATTGCTAGCCTATGCGTTACCTACTTACTATATCTTGGCCAATGCGGAGGCTAGTTCCAACTTGGCACGCTTTGATGGTGTGCGATACGGTTACCGAAGTCCTGAGAGTGCTACTGTGGCAGATATGTATCGAAAAACACGCACCCAGGGGTTTGGTCAAGAAGTGCAGCGAAGAATTCTGACAGGCACTTTTGTGTTGAGTGCCGACTACTATGATGCATGGTATGTCAAGGCACAGAAAGTACGTCGGTTGATCAAAGAAAAGCTGGAAGCAGTTTTTGCTACTTACGACTTTATAGTACTACCTACTACGCCTACTACCGCCTTCAAGATCGGTGAGCATACCCAGGATCCGCTGGCCATGTATCTAGCAGACTTGTACACCGTGCCTGCCTCTATTGCGGGCGTTCCTGCTATTTCTATCCCCAATGGTACTGACGAGAACAGCTTGCCTATTGGCTTGCAGGTGATGGCTCCTGCCTTTGGAGAGGCCAAGCTGCTGGCTTTTGCCGAGTACCTCACTGCGCTGACATAGAAAAATAGAAGATGCCTGTGTGTGTGGCTGCTAGTGCTGCGCTAACGTTTGGACTGCTTGCTCAAAGTGGTGAAGCCCATGGAGTAGCTTTTTTTATGTTCAACGAAACCGAATGGCTCGAGTGGGCCTGAGCCTGACAATGAATGCGATGGAAATTAGAAGTACTGCGACTACCACCACCAAGGTCAGTACATTGAGTCCCAAGATGATTCCCCAATCCCAGGCAATGGGCACATAATTAGTGTAATAGTATATAGGGTTCAGAGCAACGAGCTTCCAATACTTCTGCAAGGCACACAACCCTATACCCACGAAGTTACCCCAAAGCATGCCCTGACCTACCATATACAGATTGTTCCAAAGCATCATACGTTGTATTTGCCCATCAGAAGCACCTAAGGTCTTCAAAATACCGATCATCGATGTCCTTTCCATCATCTGAATGAGCACAATAGAGGCCAGGTTAGAGCTGGACACAAGCAGGATGAGAACCATGAAGATCAGGGCATTCTTGCGTACAATGCCCAACCAGTCGAAAATAGCAGCATACTCACTGGCTGTTGTCTTGACTCCTAAATCATAGTCCAGCCAGGCTAGTAGCTGATCGGTGGTTGCTTTCGTTTGCTGGAGGTCGTGCAAAAAAATCTCATAACCTCCTACCAGGTTATCCGGCCAGTTATTGAGTCGTTGAATAAGCCTCAAATCACAAAAAGCTAGCTTCGCGTCCAACTCTGCTATGTGCGTGCTATAGAGCCCTACCACCCGCAGCTTCCTATACCGAGGGGGTTGTTGCACCACATAAGCTACCACCTCATCGCCCACTTGTACACGCAGCCGATTGGCAATTTGGGTGCTCAATACAATGTCATGGTTGTAGCCTTGGTGCTCGAAATCAATCAGTTGGCCTGCTGTTAAGTAAGTGCTCAGGTTGTTGTGCGCTGCTTCAGGGTCCAGGCCCTTACACACAATTCCTTCCACATCTTCCGCTGTCTTGAGTAACACCGCTTTGTGGGCAAAAGCTTTGGTAGCGTTAATAGTGGTTGGAAATGCTTGCTTTAAGCCTTGTAATTTGTGCCTCTCTAGCGGAGGCTCTTCATAGGACCTGTTCAGGGAATACTTGGCCACTTGTAAATGGCCAGCGAAGCTGGTCAGCTTTTTTTCTATATTCTCCCGAAAGCCCTTCATGGTCAAACAAGCAATGAGCGTAGTGGCGAGTCCCAAGGCCACACTGATGATTCCTATGTTGTGAACAATTTTTGTAAAAGCCTTCTTTGGTGCTTGGCGGAGACGGCGGGCGATGAAGTAAAGGGTATACAAAAGCGGTGTATATTGTTAGCCCTGGAGGCCTTGCTTCAGATGGGAAATGTAGCAAATTACACACTAATCTTTATTCTCTATGTGCAAGAAGCAACTTTTAGGGCTTTCCTTGTCTTTGTTGCTTATGCTCAGCTGTATGAGCGTTCCTCAACGTGGACTCGTATCCGTGCTGCCCGGTGCAACGCAACTGACAGTTTACCTTCCCTTACTCCAAGGCAAAAAGGTAGCTCTGGTGGTGAACTCCACTTTGTGTGTGGGTGCAAGACATTTGGTAGACGTGCTCCTAGGTCAAGGTATTGCAGTGCAAAAAGTATTTGCGCCTGAGCATGGCTTTCGGGGCGATCATGGGGCAGACTTATCCATTGCCGATGCTATAGACTCTACTACAGGCGTGCCTATTGTTTCCTTGTATGGTGCAGTCAGAAAGCCTACCCAAGAAATACTAGAAGATGTAGACGTGGTCGTCTTCGACATCCAAGACGTAGGGGTGCGGTGCTATACCTACCTCAGTACGCTCCATTGCGTAATGGAAGCCTGTGCTACCTATCAGTGCCCCCTGCTTGTACTAGACCGTCCCAATCCTAATGGACACTATGTAGATGGATCTGTGCTGGACTTGGTGTTCCAGTCTTTTGTGGGCAAGCATCCTATTCCTGTAGTGCATGGCATGACCCTGGGAGAAATGGCGTGCATGATCAATGGCGAGGGATGGCTCCAAGATCAAACTTCGGTGTGCCTTGACAGTCGTTACTGTGAAGCACTATACCCACCAAACACCCTATACTTTACCCATCCCTCCATCGCCCAATTTGCCCAACGATCAGGCCGTAGCGCTGTATCCTTGTCTGAGCTTTTTTGAAGGTACCACCATCAGTACGGGTAGGGGTACTTCTTTTCCGTTTCAAGTGCTGGGCTATCCAGCTCCTAGTTTTGGGAAATTCCAGTTTACGCCCATGAGTCTTCCTGGCAAGGCCCCAAACCCCAAGCACCAAGACCAGTGTTACTTGGGCATGGACTTACGGAATGTACAGCGAGCCCCATGCTTTGATTTGCAGTATTTACTACGCTTTTTTCAGTTGGCTACTACCCAGGAAGTGTCTTTTTTTGGTCCTACCTTTGATATTCATGTAGGCAGCGCACTGTTGCGGCAACAGCTGAAGTTCGTGGCGCAGAGCTATATTTAACTGAAAGCTCAAAACCTTCTACCCAATATCCCTTGGTAGCTTTGATTACTGTATTTCCGTGCCTGGGAACCACAGCTGCCCTAGGAATTGCTTCTATTTTTACTGATTCACGTATTTTTCAGGGTGACAGCTCTAGTTGGCGAATAGCATTCTTTGTCGGAGCCGGTGTTGCTTTAGTTGGCACAGCAGCTAGAACAAGCCTAAAAGAGGCTGATGAATTTATGAATAAAAAACGAAGCTAGAAGACAGACTAGTAGAGAATGATATTGAATTGGGTGAAATAACCGAGGAGTTTACTAATCAGAAATCTTCAATTTTAGTTTCACTAGCGTATTTTTTTATTCAGTGTGGCCGGCCACCATGCTTCTACTGCATTTATATTTATTGCGCTGATCTATTGAGGCATAGATGCGGCTTTACGCCAAACCGAGTCATCAACCATAATTTTGGGGTGTCAATCGTCGATTTATTAGGCGTCATCGCTCTTGTGTATCTTAGTTATAAAATCCAACCACTTAAAATACTTAAAGGAAAACTTTTTTATTTTTTATATCTATAAATTTTATTCCCTCTAGTACTAACTTACACTGAAAATTCAATTTATATTTTTCAGTCCTTAGCAGCTCTCTTTGTGTTGGGTCACATACCTGCAGCCCCCAATATTTTACAAATATTTTCCGGTATTTAAGAGGTTCACGTGCACTAGCCTTCTAAGTGCGGTGGCTAAATTAATGACCTACTTGATAACATCATTTGGTTTAGTATTCGCTACAGCACGTTTTGGTTATTGGGGACTATTCCTCATTTTTACACCTTTCGGTGTAGGTTTTCTGCTTAGTGTATCTTATTTTGGAAAGTCGGAGGGTCACAAAAGTTAAAATGTTTGTCAAAAATAAAAC
>DCSL01000053.1:0-755 GCA_002325615.1 Amoebophilaceae bacterium UBA1467 | reverse complement strand
AAATGTTTGTCAAAAATAAAACCATTACTTTTATACAGGCCTAGTTTCATATTAGCCTGATAGCATTCTTCGTATAAAGAGCTTACAAGCCTTGGTAGCTCCAGTATTTCACTAAGCACTAAAAAATATTTCAGGATTTCTTTTATTACTGCTCTCCTTTTTTCAGGGGATTTAGCATCAATGGTTTGCATGTTATGGAGTCTATCAAATAATTTTATACTTAAGGCCTCATATTTTTTTGCTTAAATAATAATTATACAGTCTCTGCCGAGCTAATTTTGTGACCATCTTTGCTGATTCTAGTAAGGTCTAGGACATGGTTAGCAATTAACGGACTGAAGATAGATTTAATCATCTCAAAGGTCATATCAGTATCCTCTAGGGTATCATGTAGGATGCTTGTGGCAATGGTATCCGTTCTAAATAAATAATCAGAAACGGTGTAGGCCACTTCAAGTGGATGCGAGTAATAGGGCTCCCCGCCATCGCGTCTTTGAGCGCCGTGATGCTTTTTAGCGTAGTGAATAGCTTTTTTAATTTCTACAAAGTCTATTTTATTTCTAGCCTGCTTATTTATACTATAAAGCTTACTTAATAGCCTGCTAGAATAACAACAAACCTAAAATTTTTATTTCCAAGAGCTAATATCTTCCACAGGTATCCGTATTAATACATTTATGTTTGCTCATTGAGACTGTTGCAAAACTAATGTATCTACTCAGTTTAAAGTAAATAAAGGGGGATTTTGGAGCATT
>DCSL01000004.1 GCA_002325615.1 Amoebophilaceae bacterium UBA1467 | reverse complement strand
TGCGAAGACTGTTGCCAAGCCTTCGTTCAGCGCTTCTATGGCTTGGCTGCCCTCTGCTTAGGATAGCTTCACCTATCGGTGTAAAGGCATAAACACTAATTCTCTTAACTTTGCGCCATGCAAGGTCAACTCAAAGTCTACAACACCCTTACACGCCAGAAAGAACACTTCCTACCTCTGAACCCCCCACTGGTGGGCATGTACTTGTGTGGCCCTACCGTCTATGGCAAGGCTCACTTGGGGCATGCCCGTAGTGCTATCAATTTTGACACTATTTTCAGGTACTTGAAGCATCTGGGCTACCAGGTACGGTATGTGAGAAATATTACCGACGTAGGGCATTTGGAAAGAGATGCTGACGAAGGCATAGACAAGATTGCACAACAGGCGCGCCTAGAGTCCCTAGAGCCTATGGAGGTTGTTCAACGCTACACCAATAGCTACCACCAGGACATGGATTTGCTGAATGTGCAACCTCCTAGCATTGAACCAAGTGCTAGCGGACATATTCCTGAGCAGATTACTATGATCCAGCAGATCATCAAGGCAGGCTTGGGGTATGAGGCCCATGGCTCTGTGTATTTTGATGTGGAAGCGTATAACAAGGCCCATCACTACGGAAAACTTTCAGGCAGAATCGTAGAAGATCTACTGGCGGACACACGGCCACTGAGTGGCCAGCAGGAAAAACACAATCCATTGGACTTTGCTTTGTGGAAAAAGGCTACTCCAGGGCACCTGATGCGCTGGCCTTCACCTTGGGGCGAAGGCTTCCCGGGCTGGCATATAGAATGCTCAGCCATTTCCACAAAGTATCTAGGGCAGCCATTTGATATCCACGGAGGAGGTATAGACTTGCTTTTCCCACACCATGAGTGTGAGCTTGCACAAGCACAAGCTGCTTCCCATGCCGAACTCGCTAAGTACTGGTTCCACAACAATCTAATTACCATCCGTGGCCAGAAAATGGGAAAGTCATTGGGCAACGCTATTACTTTGGAACAACTTTTTAAAGGTAGGCATCCGCTACTGGACCAGGCTTACAGCCCCATGACACTACGTTTTTTTGTATTACAAGCCCACTATCGCAGTACAATCAGCTTTTCTAACGAGGCATTACAAGCTGCCCGGAATGGTTATCTCAAGCTGATGAATGGCCTAAAAGTACTCACCGAACTCCCCGTCCCAAAAGATAGTGGTGCAGGCATGGACCAAGACATGGCCGCACAAATCAAGCACAGCTGTAATCGCTGTTATGAGGCTATGAACGATGACTTCAACACAGCCCAGATGATAGCAATGCTGTTCAACTTACTCAAGTCTATCAATGCATTGCGGAACGGCCAATTATCTCCTTATTTGCTAGGCTCGACAGTTTTTGAGAACCTAAAAAATACGTACGCCACTTTCGTGCAGGACATCCTAGGGCTGCGCCAGGAATCTAGCGTCTCTGCAACAGCACTCATCGATATTTTACTAGGGCTATACAGCCAGGCCAAGGTGCAAAAACAATACGATCAGGTAGATGCCATTCGAGCGCAACTACAGGAGCTTGGAATTGCTTTGCAGGACACGCCAATGGGAGTACATTGGTGTTATACATAATGGGGGTGGGATTAATTAGTCCAGCAGCTCAGCAAGGTCACGCCACAGTTTGTGCAAAGTAGCGGCAAAAAGAAGTAAGCGCGCAAGCATTGCACTTTGGTTTGCGTGCCAAGCAGACATACCGTCCATGCAAAATTAGCCAGTGGTGTGCCTTGGCTATATATGCTTCAGGTAAGTGCCGAACCAGTTGCTGCTCTACAGCCAGGGGCGTTGTAGCACTTTCATTCACCAAGCCTAGCCGCTTTGACACGCGAAACACATGCGTGTCTACAGCCATCTTGGGCTGGTTGTACAGCACAGAGGCGATCACATGGGCGGTTTTTCTGCCCACGCCCGGCAACTTCTGTAGGTCTTCTACTTGTTGAGGTATAGCCCCTGCAAAGTCTCCCACCACCATTTTGGCCATGTTGAGTAAGTGTTTGGTCTTGTTGTTTGGGTAAGAGATGCTTTTGATGTAGGGGAAAATCTCTTCAAAGCTACTATGAGCCATGTGCATAGGCGTAGGAAAGGCCTCGAACAACGCAGGCGTAGCCATGTTGATACGCTTGTCCGTACACCGTGCACTCAGAATGACTGCAAGGAGTAACTGAAAAGGATTTTCATACGTAAGTTCGGTAGTTGCCTCGGGCTGGTGTTGGGTAAAGTGGTCAATGAAAGCCTGGTAGCGTTTTTTTTTGGTCATGATGCACCCTATTTTACGCAAAATACAGCAATACTGCTGTCACGTACTAATTCCCTGCCAAAACAGGAGTACTTCCTCATACGTCGGTTTACCTGCTTTCTTGCGTTTGGTTACCATAGACTATTTCCATACATTTGCGGTCTTGAAATAGGAAGACAAGCATCGTCCAATCAAAACCAAAACGCAATGCTGACCATACAACAATTAGTCAGAAACGGCAGAAAAAAACCAAGCAGTAAATCGAAGTCGCCCGCCTTGAATAGGTGCCCACAACGCAAAGGAGTTTGCGTCAAAGTGTATACTGCCACCCCCCGAAAGCCAAACTCAGCGATGAGAAAGTTAGCTAGGGTAAGACTTACCAGCGGCAAGGAAGTATTGGCCTACATTCCTGGTGAAGGGCACAACCTGCAAGAGCACTCTATTGTATTGGTCAGAGGTGGAGGACCCAAAGACTTGGCCGGTGTGAAGTATACGATCATACGCGGTACGCTAGACACTGCCGGTGTAGAAGGCAGAAAACAAGGAAGGTCAATGTATGGTGCTAAAATACCTAAGTCTGGTGCTAAGAATCCGAAAAAATAAACTTTTAATGATGCATTATGAGTAACTGTTAGCATACTAGCAGTTGGACATAACAAAGCAAGAAAATGAGAAAAGGACAAGCAAAACAAAGACCTCTTTTACCTGATCCTAAGTACAAAGACCCACTCGTGACGAGGTTTGTGAACTCTCTCATGAAGGATGGTAAGAAAAACCTAGCCTATACTCTATTCTACGACGCCATTGCTAAGATAGCAGAGAAGACAGAAGAAGAAGGGCTAGAAGTATGGAAAAAGGCATTAAACAATGTGATTCCTTCCATTGAAGTGAAAAGAAGACGGGTAGGAGGTTCTACCTTTCAAATTCCCATAGAAGTGAGAGCTGGTCGCAAGATTTCCTTGGGTGTCAAATGGCTTATCAACTGCGCAAGAGCCAGGGGAGAAAGAACAATGACAGAAAGGTTGGTGAATGAGACCATTGCTGCTTCTAAGGGAGAGGGCAATGCTGTTAAGAAAAAAAATGATATCCACAAAATGGCCGAGTCCAACCGAGCATTTTCACATTTTAGAATTAAGTAATGAGTAAGGACCTAAGCTATTTGAGGAATATAGGCATCATGGCCCACATTGATGCTGGTAAGACAACGACTACAGAGCGGATCCTCTATTATACGGGCCTTACCCACAAAATAGGTGAAGTACATGAGGGGGGAGCAGTAATGGATTGGATGGAGCAGGAGCAAGAAAGAGGCATTACCATTACCTCTGCTGCAACGACTACCTTCTGGCAGTATCCTACTTCTCAAGGAAGTCCCACGGATGCTACTAAAGCATACAAAGTCAACATTATTGATACGCCTGGTCACGTTGATTTTACTGTAGAGGTAGAACGTTCCTTGCGTGTACTAGATGGTGCTGTGGCCCTTTTTTGTGCTGTGTCAGGTGTGGAACCCCAGTCAGAAACCGTATGGCGACAAGCAGATAAGTACCGGGTGCCTAGAATATGCTTTATCAATAAAATGGATAGGGCAGGTGCAGACTTTTTCCATGCTGTAACAGAGATTAGGGAAAAACTAGGTGCCAATCCTGTACCACTACAAATTCCTATTGGTAGCGAAGATAATTTCAAGGGGGTTATTGACTTGATTACCAACCAAGCAATTATTTGGAATGAGGAAGACTTAGGCATGACTTATCAGGTGGTACCTATTCCGGAAGACCTACAAGCCGCATCAGAAGAATGGCGACAAAAATTAGTAGAAAGTGTAGCATCATACGATGATGCTTTGCTAGAAAAATTCTTCGAGGATCCCAGTAGTATTACTAAAGAAGAGATGATCGCTGCCATCCGAAAGGCCGTGATTGACCTATCTTTCTCGCCTGTACTTTGTGGATCAGCCTTCAAAAACAAAGGGGTACAAGCGCTCTTGGATGCCGTGTGTTCGTATCTTCCTTCACCGCTAGATTTGCCCCCTGTACGGGGTATTGATCCAACGAATGACCAAGAAACAACTAGAAAGCCAGACAACCAAGAACCTTTTGCTGCGCTTGCCTTTAAAATCACTACCGATCCTTTTGTAGGCAGACTGGCCTTCATGCGTGTTTATTCTGGCAGTCTTGATGCGGGTTCTTATGTATACAACAATCGAACAGGCAAAAAAGAACGCATCTCCCGTTTGATGCAAATGCATTCTAACAAGCAAAATCCTATCGGCATGGTCGAAGCAGGTGACATATGTGCTTGTGTAGGCTTTAAAGACATCAAGACAGGTGACACCCTCACAGACGAGAAGCATAAAATCATACTGGAATCCATATCCTTCCCAGAGCCAGTCATTGGCTACTCCATTGAGCCCAAGACGCAAGCAGACGTGGACAAACTATCGATGGCCGTCACCAAGCTCGTAGAAGAAGATCCTACTCTCAAGGTAGAAACCAACGAAGAAACTGGCCAGACTATTCTGAAAGGCATGGGTGAGTTGCACCTAGAAATTATTATTGAGCGTCTCAAGAGGGAGTTTAAGGTAGAAATCAACCAGGGTGCGCCACAAGTAGCATATAAGGAGGCCATCACTACCAGTGTAGAACACAAAGAAGTGTACAAAAAGCAAACAGGTGGCAGAGGTAAATTTGCGGATATTTCCTTTGAGCTGGGTCCTAGAGAGGATGAAAAGCTTGGGCTAGAATTTGTCAACGAAATTGTAGGAGGTGTTATCCCCAGGGAATTTATTCCTGCTATCCAAAAAGGTTTTGCAGCAGCCATGGTTAATGGACCCTTGGCTAGTTACCCTGTAGAAGCCATGAAGGTGAGGTTATTCCATGGTTCCTTCCATGAGGTAGATTCGGATTCGCTCTCCTTTGAATTGGCAGCTAGAATAGGTTATAAAGAAGCAGCAAAAAAAGCTCATCCAGCACTTATGGAGCCTATCATGGCCGTAGAAGTGACTACTCCTGATGAATTTACAGGGGCTGTTACAGGTGACTTGAACAGGCGTAGGGGGCTCATGAAAGGTATAGAAGCCAAAAGAGGGGTTCAGATTGTCAAAGCAGATGTACCGCTGGCAGCACTCTTTGGGTATGTAACAGACTTGCGCACCATCACCTCAGGGCGTGCAGCAGCCACTTTAACCTTCTCCCACTACGAGAAAGTACCTAAAAATTTGGCAGAGAGCATCATAGAAAAAGCAAAAGGAGCAGCACCCAAATAATCGATCTATGAATCAGAAAATACGTATCAAACTCAAGTCCTATGACCACAATCTGATCGACAATTCTTCGGAAAAGATCGTCAAGGCTGTGAAGGCTACAGGAGCTATTGTTAGCGGTCCTGTTCCGTTACCCAGCAAAAAAGAAATCTACACAGTACTCAGGTCTCCTCACGTAAGCAAAAAATCCAGAGAGCAGTTTCAATACGCTACTTATAAAAGGCTTATAGATATTTACTCCAATAGTTCCAAGGCGGTAGATGCTTTGATGAAACTAGAATTACCCAGTGGTGTAGAGGTAGAAATTAAAGCCTAAACACGCATCAGGCTGAGCCTATTTGGTTTTGGGAAAGAATCAACACCCAGCTGGCGAGCAGGCTAGCGTACCCATGCACCACGCAAATAAGGTAATAAGCAAAGGTGTTTATTTAAAAAATGTCCGCTTTATGCTCTGTGCGTCGCTCAAATAGGTATTTCTTTCCGAGCTCTTGTCATTTCTTTTTTTCCAGGCGGACCAGGAAGTGATTCTACGTGCATACCTAGCCGTTTGAGATCGCGCTTGAGTTTTCCTTGTGCGCAATAAGTGACCATAATTCCATGGTGTTTCATCATATGATACACTTTTTGTAGTAAATCAACGGACCACATAGCCGGCTGTTTGTTAGGTGAGAATGCATCGAAATAGACGATGTCAAAGGTATTGGGCGGCGCAGAAAAATCTTGCAGGGAGCGATTACTTTTCTTAAGCAGGAAATAATCGGATAGTTTACAGAAAGATGTAGCTGCCCCCTGATGTAGCTTTTCAAAAGTTGCTTGTAAGCCTTTGTAGGTGATGGGACAGTTTTTTTGTTGGGCAAGCTGCGCTGCATAGTTGAAGCGCCGTATATACTTCCAGGGAATAGGATAGGGTTCCAAGCCAGTATAGGTTGTGTGCACGGGCTTTGTTAATAGTGCCAGATGGGTGAGTAACACATTCAATCCGGTGCCTAGCCCTACTTCCAGGAGGTTGACACTGGATGGAGCTTGATTATTTAGCCAATGCAGCAGACCATGCTGAATAAAAATATGCTTTGACTCCTGGATAGCGCCATGTCTAGAATGATAAGTTTCATCCAGTGCAGGCATCCATAAGCTATGTGATCCGTCCTTAGTAAAGATTAACTGAGGCATTGAGTTCTGTGTATGCATGGCCTTTTCTACAATACCCAAAGCTGTGGAAATCGCTTATTCTTTACGTTGATAGTAGATAGTAGAACAATTGTCAGTGTCGAGGACATGCTGTGCTGTACGCTGTATCTCTTCTGAGGTAATCTTGCTAATGCTTTCAGCTTCTTGATTCACCAGGTTCGTATCTCCCAACACAGTAGCCATGGCTAGCTCTTGCGCTCGATGGAGCAAGTCTACTTCCGAAAATATCCGGTGTGCTTCGGCCTGGTTTTTTACTTTTTCCAGCGTTTGTGCCGATATGGGCTGCTGCTGTAGGGTCGTAATAATGGCTTCTATTGCCTCCTCTGCCACTTCAAAAGAAATACCACTGTTAAGACTGCCACTAATGATGCACAAGCCTGGATCGGTAGTTTCAGTGGTATATGCCCCGATTGTATTGAAATACTGCTTGGCATCGACCAGCTGTTCATACAATCTGGAAGATTTACCCTCGCCCAAAATGTCAACCAGTAACCCAACCGTAGGATAGTCTTGGGACAATCTTCCTGGCATGTGATAGGCTTTGTAAAGGGCATCTAAGGGAACATCAGCCGTTATTCGAAGGCTTCTTGTAGATATTTGTGCAGGCTCTTGGGGCAAAGCTCTCTGATAAACTGGGCCGGCAGGAATCGAGGCAAACCATTTTTCACTCAGCTTTTTGACTTCAGCGCATTGCACAGCTCCTGCCACGACCAGCACGGCATTGTTAGGCACGTAAAACTTGTAGAAGAAAGCTTTTACTTCTTCTATCGTAGCGTTTTCGATATGGTCAATTTCTTTGCCAATAGTAGGCCAGCGGTAAGGGTGCTGGGTGTAGGCCAAGTCGCACAATTTTAGCCATACATCGCCATAAGGCTGGTTGAGATACCTTTCCTTAAACTCCTCGATCACCACTTTTTGTTGTACTGCCAATACCTGGGGAGCAAATGATAGCGCCAGCATGCGGTCTGATTCGACCCAGAACGCAGTTTCAAGATTAGCGGCAGGCAAGGTACAGTAGTAGTTCGTGACATCAGGGGTTGTATAGGCATTGTTGTCGCCCCCTACTTGCTGAAGCGCCTTGTCGTAAGCAGGAATGTGTTTGGACCCTCCAAACATCAAATGCTCAAAAAGGTGTGCAAAGCCTGTTTTTTCTGGTGCCTCATCACGAGAGCCTACGTCATACATGATGTTGACGGCAGCAACAGCGCTGTTGGGATCTTCATGGACAATGACCCGCAGACCATTGTCTAGGGTAAAACTTTCAAAGTCAAGCATAGCTACAAAAGTCAGGTAAGCTGACAAAGTTACACCCATTTCCTTCTTGTAGGATCGTTGGGGGTTGCGTCCCCAAGGCTGGCACCAATGGGCCCTATTCCTCAGCATCAAGCGCGTTCATACTGTTGGTCTTTGGCATATTTCTGTCAAAATTTGAGATTTGAATTTTTTTATTAGATTTGTGCACAAGTACATAAGATCGGTAACTTGTTCAAAACCCTCATGACAATGAAAAAAATTCTACTTAGTACAGTATTTGCACTGTTGTTTGTTGCAAATGTTCACGGAAAGCCTCCAGCATACGGGCGCATGACGGGCACTAGCACCTCGGACTTGGAGAAAATAAAATTTGGGGTTCACCTGTACTCAATCCTTTTTGGGCATAAGGTGGGGGCGTTTGTAGAATATAAAATACGTGAAGCCGTAGGTCTACAAACTGGCTTACTGTATTTCAATGAT
>DCSL01000071.1 GCA_002325615.1 Amoebophilaceae bacterium UBA1467 | reverse complement strand
TAAATTGGCTTGCACTAATGACTTGTCCAGCTTTTAGGGTCTGCGAATCACCTGCATCGGCAACAACCTTCTTATCAAGAATCTTGTCATTTTCTTCTCTAAAAATTAGTTTACTAACGACCTGCCCCGGCATGAAAGTAGTATCTCCTGACTCTATTACCTCAAGCTTACGCATCATCTGTTTGACAATAACTTCGACGTGCTTGTCATTAATCTTCACCCCTTGCAAACGGTATACCTCCTGAAGTTCATGGACAAGGTGTCTTTGCACCGCAGTAGGTCCCATAATGGCTAAAATATCAGCTGGTGAAATAACACCATCAGAGAGAGGATCACCTGCTTTGATGTAGTCATTGTCTTGTACAAGAATGTGCTTTGATAAGGGTATTAGGTATTTCTTTTTAACTCCTTCTTTTGATTCAATAAAAACTTCCCGACTACCACGTTTGATATCGCCATAGGTGACAGCTCCATGAATTTCACTGACAATGGCTGTATTGGATGGATTTCTAGCTTCAAAAAGTTCAGTAACCCTAGGAAGGCCTCCCGTAATATCTCTGGATTTGTTCATCATTCTCGGGATTTTCACTAGAATCTGTCCCGCACAAATTTTTTCTCCCTCTTCTACCATCAATCGAGCTTTTACTGGAAGGTTATAGTGGGTTGTGACACCTTGCTTACCCTCTACAAGAAGGGTCGGATGTTTTGTTTTGTCCCTGGTATCAATGATTACTTTCTGTTTGTGCCCTGTTTGTTCATCATACTCTTCTTTATAAGTAATACCCTCTTCTATGGCCTCGAATTCGACGGTTCCAGCCAATTTGGCAAGAATGACGGCGTTATAAGGATCCCAGTAGCACAACTCCTGATCTTTTTTTACTTGCTCACCTTCTCTAACCTTTAAGTACGAACCATAAGGCACTGAGCTGGCCATCAAAACCTTCTTTGACTGCGGGTCTAGGATGTGTACCTCGCAAGACCTGCTCATCACTACTGCTAGTTTTTCCCCTGCACTGTTGGTGGTTTCTACAGCACCTATATCCTCGAAAGTAACCAATCCGTCACATTTGGCTTTAATTTTCGCTTCTACAGCAATGTTAGAAGCAGTACCCCCTACATGGAATGTCCTTAATGTTAGCTGTGTACCTGGCTCTCCAATAGATTGTGCGGCAATAACACCCACCGCTTCTCCTATTTGTGCCATCTTGCCTGTGGCAAGGTTTCTACCATAACATTTAATACATATCCCACGCTCAGCTTCACAGGTCAACGCTGACCTAATTTCTATTTCTTCTACGCTTGCCTCATCAGCTGCGGCAGCAAGTGCTTCCGTAATTTCTTCACCAGCAGGGATCAGTAGCTCTTGTGTACTGGGGTGATATACATCATGAATAGCTATTCTTCCTAGAATCTTTTCAGAAATTGGCTCGATGACTTCATCATTATCTTTCATTGCTGCAACTACAAGTCCTCTTAGCGTACCACATTCTTCTTCAGTAGTAATTACATCTTGTGCCACGTCAACTAGCCTTCTAGTTAGGTAACCTGCATCAGCTGTTTTCAGCGCCGTATCAGCCAGTCCTTTGCGTGCTCCATGGGTAGAGATGAAATACTCGATGACATCCAGACCTTCCTTAAAGTTAGAAAGGATAGGGTTTTCGATGATTCCACCCACAGAGCCATGCAAGCTTTTTTGTGGCTTAGCCATTAGCCCCCGCATTCCTCCAAGCTGACGCACTTGCTCTCTCGACCCCCTTGCACCTGAGTGCATCATCATGTAAACAGAGTTAAACCCTTGCTGATCTTTTTCTAGCTGCTCCATGAGCAGGTCGGTAATTTGCGTGTTGACATGCGTCCATATGTCGATAACCTGGTTATATCGCTCTCTATCAGTAATCAACCCCATCAGGTAATTATTCCAAACAGCATCCACTTCTTCCTTGGCTTGGCCAATTAGTTGATCTTTTTCTTGAGGCACTTTTACGTCATCCAGTGCCATAGACATCCCTCCTATATATGCGGACTGGAAGCCTAGCTCTTTAATCTCGTCAAGGAACTTCACGGTACGTACTGTGCTTGTTTGCTTGTATACTTGGGCAGTAATAGCTTGTAGCTTTTTGCTGGTAAGCATTTCGTTGATGAAGCCGACTTCTTCAGGCACATATTNNTAGACAACTCTGCCAGCAACTGTGTCAATCATTTCTGCTACCTGGGTGTCGTCAACTTGATTCTTAAGCTTGACTTTTACCTTAATATGGGCATGCTGGGAGATACTATCACTGTCCAACGCCATAATTACTTCTTCAGGAGCATAAAAGACCATCCCTTCACCCTTAACGGGGTGTTGGGCAGTGCTCTTTCTACCTTTTGTAAGGTAGTACAAGCCCAGTACTATATCCCTAGAAGGTACGGTAATAGGTGCTCCATTGGCAGGATTGAGAATATTATGTGCCGATAACATTAACAAGGATGCTTCTGCAATAGCCTCTTGGCTTAGAGGCACATGCACAGACATGGTATCACCGTCAAAGTCGGCATTGAATGCAGTACAGACCAAAGGATGCAGCTGAATGGCTTTGCCTTCGATCAACCTAGGCTGGAAAGCCTGGATGCCTAGCCTATGCAATGTGGGGGCCCTGTTGAGGAGTACTGGGTGGCCCTTCAAAATATTTTCTAGGATGTCCCAAACAACTGGTGTTTTCTTTTCAACAATCTTCTTAGCAGACTTTACCGTCTTGACCATACCTCTTTCAAGGAGCTTGCGGATAATAAAAGGCTTGAACAGCTCTGCAGCCATATCTTTGGGAAGACCACACTCATACAGCTTCAGCTCAGGTCCTACTACAACTACAGACCTCCCCGAATAGTCTACACGCTTTCCTAAGAGATTCTGACGGAATCTTCCTTGTTTTCCCTTGAGCACATCACTCAGGGTGTTTAGCGGCCTAGCCCCTTCAGAAGCCACGGCGTTGACCCTCCTAGAATTGTCGAACAAAGAGTCTACAGCTTCTTGGAGCATTCTCTTTTCATTTCTAAGAATGACCTCAGGTGCCTTAATATCGATCAGTCTTTTAAGTCGGTTATTTCTGATAATCACTCTTCTGTAAAGATCATTGAGGTCAGAAGTAGCAAATCTGCCTCCTTCTAGGGGCACGAGGGGTCTCAGCTCAGCAGGTATGACTGGAATAATGCGCATGACCATCCACTCCGGCTTATTTTCTATCCTGCTTCTTGCCTCTCTAAATGCTTCCACTATTCTCAAGCGCTTAAGTGCTTCTGCCCGGCGTTGCTGCGAAGTATCATGCGCTGCTTGGTGTCTCAAGTTAAAAGACAATTCATCGAGTTGAATCCTTGATAGAAGCATCTGCAGCGCCTCAGCTCCCATTTTAGCAATGAATTTGTTAGGATCGTTATCATCCAAAAGCTGGTTCTCGCGGGGAAGCTGGTCTAGAATATCTAGGTATTCCTCTTCAGTGAGGAAATCCATGTAGTTAAGGTTGTCTTCTGCTTTTATCCCCGGCTGAATCACTACATACCTCTCATAATAAATAATTTGATCTAGCTTTTTGGAGGGTAAGCCAAGGAGGTATNNAGGGAGCGATCTAAAGTACCAGATATGGGCTACAGGCACCACCAGGTCAATATGTCCCATTCTCACGCGCCGAACCTTTTTTTCGGTCACCTCAACCCCACATCGATCACAGATGATCCCTTTGTATCTGATCCGCTTGTACTTTCCGCAATGACATTCCCAGTCTTTTACAGGACCAAAGATTCGCTCACAAAACAGTCCCTTCATTTCTGGTTTGTGGGTCCTGTAGTTGACTGTTTCGGGCTGGGTAACTTCCCCATAAGAACGCTCTAGAATGACTTCTGGGGAGGCCAGGCTAAGGATTACTTCTGAGAAATCACTCGTAATTTTTTTATCTCTTCTAAATTTCATAACTACCGGCTTATCTTGCTACGTTTAACACTTATTGTGCTAAGTGATTGGGGTTATTTGAGAGTAACTTCCAGGCCTAACCCCCTGAGCTCGTGTATCAACACATTAAATGATTCTGGCAGATTGGGTTTGGGAATATTTTCTCCTTTTACAATCATTTCATACGCTTTGGAACGGCCAACCACGTCATCTGACTTAATAGTTAGCATCTCTTGCAGGAGATAGGAAGCGCCAAAAGCTTCCAGTGCCCATACCTCCATCTCACCGAAACGCTGTCCACCAAACTGTGCTTTACCACCTAGTGGCTGTTGTGTAATCAAAGAGTAAGGTCCTGTAGAACGTGCATGCATCTTCTCATCGACCAGATGTCCTAGTTTGAGCATATAAATGACGCCTGTCGTTATCTTCTGGTCAAACTTCTGGCCTGTTAAGCCATCGTAAAGTTCCGCCTTACCCCAATTGGGCAAACCAGCCTTTTCTAATTCTTTTGCTATGTCTTCCATGGAAGCTCCGTCAAAAATTGGCGTAGCATATTTTCTCTCTAACTCTTGGCCAGCCCAGCCCAACACAGCTTCGTAAATCTGTCCTAAGTTCATACGGGACGGCAACCCAAGAGGGCTCAGAACGATATCGACAGGTGTTCCGTCAGCCAGAAAGGGCATATCTTCTCGACGAACAATCTTGGAAACAACTCCCTTGTTACCATGCCTACCTGCCATCTTATCCCCCACTTTAAGCTTGCGCTTCTTGGCAATATAAACCTTGGCTAGCTTGAGAATGCCCATTGGAAGGTCATCACCTACCTCTAAAGCAAACCTTTCCCTTCTAAAGTTGCTTATGATCTCATTGCGCTTTTTACTGTAATTCTCTACAAGCTGGTACACCAGGCTGTTTTTCTTTTTGTTCGCAGTCCATTGATCCAAAAGCACATCCCCAAGTAGATTTGTTTCCTCAGGAATGCTGTAGTTTGCCTCATCGCGATATATGTTCTTTCCAGGAAATAGATTTTTTTCGAGCAGAGTAGCCGTAAATTCTTTACCCTTTCCTATGAGTTCATCTCCAAATTTGTGGCGAATTCCCTGTGATATTTCTCCTTCGAGCAGCTTGGTAAGCTTTTCAATTACTGTAGTTCGTAATTTCAACAGGTTTGTAGCATGCAGTTTCTTGAGCATCTCAAGCTCCTTTTTAACTCTGGCCCTGGCCTTTTTATCTCTGCTAGGTCTAGTAAAGAGCTTAGTGTCTACCACAACCCCCTGCATTGAAGGAGGTGCTTTTAGAGAAGCGTCTTTGACATCTCCTGCTTTGTCACCAAAGATGGCTCTTAGTAATTTTTCTTCCGGGGTAGGGTCAGACTCTCCTTTGGGTGTGATTTTACCAATAAGGATATCGCCTTCTCTTACCTCAGTACCCACCTTGACAATGCCATCTTTGTCAAGGTGGCTAATAGCTTCTTCACTGACATTGGGGATCTCAGAGGTTAATTCTTCTTCTCCCAGTTTCGTGTCCCTCACTGCCAACGCAAACTCTTCAATATGAATGGAGGTGAATATGTCTTCTTGAACAACACGATCTGAGATGACAATGGCATCTTCATAGTTATAGCCCTTCCATGGCATAAATGCCACTTTGAGGTTTCTACCTAAGGCTAATTCGTCATCTTTGGTGGCATAGCCCTCACACAGCAGCTGCCCTTTCTTTATTTTTTCACCTTTAGATACTGTGGGTCTGAGATTGATACATGTTCCTTGGTTAGTTCCTTGGAACTTAGTCAATAGATAGGTTTTCAACGTGTCATCGAACGCAACAAGTTCCTCTTCTCTTGAAAGCTGGTACTTGATTATAATCTTGTCAGCATCTACGTAGGCTACTACTCCATCTTTCTCAGCACGCACCAAACCTTTGAAATCTCTAGCAACGCGCTCTTCAATACCTGTACCTACAATAGGAGCCTCAGGTTGCACAAGAGGCACTGCCTGCCGCTGCATATTGGAGCCCATCAAAGCTCGACTTGCATCATTATGTTCTAAAAAGGGAATGAGCGCTGCTGCTACAGAAACAATTTGGTCGGGCGCTACATCCATGTAGGAAACCTGCTCAGCGCTAACAAGAGGAAAATCACCAGCAAATCTTACCTTAATTTTATCATCTAATAACTTGCCATCTTTATCGAGTCTTGCATTGGCTTGTGCAATATTGTATAAATCTTCTTCCTCAGCAGTGAGGTAATGTGTCGTTCCGTCTAGGTCTGCTATGCCATTGGTGACCTTCCTGTAGGGAGTCTCAATAAAACTCATAGCGTTGATCCTGGCATGCATACACAAATAGGATATCAAGCCAATATTAGGACCTTCAGGGGTCTCAATTGCACAAAGACGCCCTGCATACGTATAGTGTATGTCTCGTGCCTCGAACCCTGCCCTATCTTTTGATAATCCACCAGGGCCTAATGAAGAGATTCTTCGCTTGTGTGTCACCTCCGATAAAGGATTCACCTGGTCCATGAATTGCGAAAGTGGATTAGTGCCGAAGAAAGAGTTAATGACTGAGGATAGGGTTCTTGCATTAATCAGATCAGCAGGTTTAAAATCTTCATTGTCCCGCACATTCATTCGCTCCTTGATCGTTCTGGCCATTCTGGATAAGCCCACACCAAACTGGGTATAAAGCTGCTCTCCTACCGTCCTCACCCTTCTGTTACTTAGATGGTCTATATCATCTACGACTGTCTTGGAGTTGTCAAGCCCAATTAAATATTTTACTATTTGTATGATGTCATCCTTAGTCAGCACACTGGTGTCAGAGGACACATCCACACCAAGTCTCTTATTGATTCTGTAGCGCCCTACTTCACCCAGATCATAGCGCTTGTTACTAAAGAATAGGCTTTGAACTGTCTCACGTGCGGTTTGCTCATCGGGTGGCTCTGTGTTCCGCAACTGGCGATAGATTTGCTCGACAGCTTCCCGTTCAGAGTTAGCACTGTCTTTGTGTAAAGTGTTATAAATAATGTTGTAGTCTGTAATGCTGATATCAAGTCTGTGAAGAATCACAGACTTAGCTCCTGATTCTAAGATCACATCAATTGTTTCCTCATTCAGAATGGCATCACGCTCCAATAACACCTCACTGCGATCTATCGCAATTAGCTCACCAGTATCTTCATCTACAAAGTCTTCTTTCCACGTCTTGAGCACACGGGCTGCTAGTTTCCTGCCAAGCGCGCGCTTTAACGCTGTTTTAGTAGCTTTTATTTCTTCTGATAGTCCAAAAATGTCTAAGATTTCTTTGTCAGTACCATAGCCAATGGCCCTTAAAAGGGTGGTAATTGGGAATTTTTTTTTACGGTCGATATAAGCATACATGATGCTGTTAACATCTGTAGAAAATTCGATCCACGCTCCTTTGAAAGGAATGATCTTGGCAGAATACAGCCTGGTGCCACTAGCATGGGTACTTTGGGCAAAGAATACGCCTGGCGATTTGTGTATCTGGAAAACGATGACACGCTCAGACCCATTGATGATAAAAGACCCCTGGGGAGTCATATAGGGAATATTACCTAGAAATACCTCTTGTTCAATAGTTTCAAAGTCTTCGTTTTCTTCACCATTCTGCCGCAGCCTTAGCTTGGCTTTCAAGGGTACCGCATAAGTCACTCCTCTCCTAATGCATTCTTCCGGTGAATATTTAGGTGTTTCTAGAATATAATCAACAAGTTCTAATATAAAATTACCCCTAGTGTCTTCTATGGGAAAATTCTCCATAAAAACCTTGCACAAGCCTTCCTCTGCACGTTTTTCAGGGGGAGTATCCAACTGAAAAACGTCTCTGAATGATTTGAGTTGAAGCTCAAGAAAGTCAGGATAATCTGTGACAGACTTAAGAGAAGCGAAATTGATCCTTTTGTTGCTAGGGTTTTTTTTCTCTACCAAGGCTCTATAGGTTTAAATTCTAGGTGTAGAAAGACAAGAAGTCCCTCCCATGATGTATAGGATGGGTACTTTTAATAAAAAAGGCATGAATACTTGAATGATCTTTAGTAAAAAAGGAAT
>DCSL01000079.1:17412-20677 GCA_002325615.1 Amoebophilaceae bacterium UBA1467 | reverse complement strand
TCATTGTGTCTATTTATCGTTTATTGCTTGCGAAGTGGCAGATGCCCACTACTGTATGCAAGTCACCCCAAACATTAACTCACTAGATGGGCAAATCTAGTGGCTTTTTAGGGATTTGAAAAACACGCTACATGGACTACGCTTGTTCATAAGATGTGGAAAGATGTACCCTGATAAGGCATACATTTGCAATCATGAAAACGGAAAGCTTACTATCCAAACAAGGGAATTCTTCCTCCCGAGAGCCACATGCCCTTCAAGCAGTAGATAGACTGGCTAAACTTCCTCCACAAGCCCTGGACATTGAAGAAAGCGTGTTGGGAGCACTGATGCTGGAGAAAGATGCACTCACCACAGTCATTGATATTCTCAAACCAGAGAGCTTTTACAAAGAAACACACCAAGAGATTTATCAAGCTATTGTCCAACTGTTTAACGATGCAGCACCTATTGACCTACGTACAGTTGTTAATCAGCTCCGTAAAAATGATAAGCTCACGTTTGTTGGCGGTTCTTACTACGTTACTTCCCTAACTACCCGCGTCAGCTCTGCATCCAATATTGAGTTTCATGCCCGGGCAATCGTGGAATACGCCATTAAGCGGGAATTGATTGCTATTGCTACGGAGATGCAAAGAAATGCGTATAAGGATACGCAAGATATATTTGAACTTTTAGACCAAGCAGAGCAGGCACTGTTTGAAGTTACAGATTCCAATATCCGTAAAAACTACAGCAACATGCGCTCGCTGCTAGGAGAGGCATTTAAAGACCTAGAGACAAAGAGGCAGCAAAAAGATGGTTTGACAGGTATTCCAAGTGGCTTTACAGGCCTGGACAGCATTACATCAGGCTGGCAAAAATCTGAGCTAGTGATTGTGGCTGCTAGGCCAGGCATGGGTAAAACGGCATTCTTGCTCTCTGCCTTGCGAAATGCTGCTGTAGATCATGGCCATCCTGTAGCTATCTTTTCTTTAGAAATGGCTTCTTTACAACTTGTTAATAGACTCATCTCAGCAGAGGCAGCGTTAGAAGGTGAAAAAATCAAGAAGGGGAATCTTGCTGACCACGAATGGGAGCAGCTGGTTCATAAAACTTCGCAGCTTTCACAAGCGCCTATCTACATTGACGATACGCCAGCTTTGTCCATCTTTGAGTTGCGTGCTAAATGCAGAAGGCTCAAAGCCAAGCATGATATTCAGCTTATTGCTGTCGACTACCTGCAGCTCATGTCGGGAGAGTCAATCAAGGGGGCAGGCAACCGTGAGCAAGAGATTGCGTCTATCTCCCGTTCGCTCAAGAGTATCGCCAAAGAGCTGAACGTGCCGGTCATCGTCGGCTCGCAGTTAAGCCGTGCTGTAGAAACACGAGGGGGTAATAAAAGGCCACAACTATCAGACCTCAGAGAGTCAGGCTCTATCGAACAGGACGCAGACATGGTGTTGTTCTTGTACCGGCCTGAATACTATGGTATGACCGAAGATGAAGAGGGGCATCCTACGCAAGGAATGGCCGAAGTAATTGTGGCCAAGCACCGCAATGGTGCGCTAGATAGCGTAGTACTCAAGTTCATTGGCAAGTACACCAAATTTACTGACCATGAACGCCCCAGCTTCTCTGATACTCGCTACAGTAGCTTTGATACTGTAACGCAATCTAGCAAAGCCAATAGTGCCAGTACGTCGGTTCCGAAAGACCTCTTCTAAGAGGAGCTGTTGTTAGTAAAAGCATTGCTCCTTAAATCGGTGTCTATGGCTCAAATCCTACTGATCCCTGTGAGCTGCCCATCAAAGTGCTTCAGCATCTTATCAAAGAATTAGCGCCCAAGCCAGGGGTAACCCCTGCACTCGGTAACAAAAAATCAGAGGAAATTACGTAATTTTCAGCATCAAGATCACTACCATGAAAGAAGTAGCAAGAGATACGAGCAACTACTCAGCGGAGAATATACAAGTATTAGAGGGCCTGGAAGCAGTTCGCAAGCGTCCTTCCATGTATATCGGCAATATAGGTGCCAAAGGGCTTCACCACCTTGTTTGGGAAGTAGTGGACAACGCCGTTGATGAGGCACTGGCGGGGTACTGTACTGACATCAAGGTGCAGATTCACGAAGACAATACTGTCACTGTCACTGACAATGGCCGAGGTATTCCAACAGACATTCACCTGCAAGAAAACCGCTCTGCGCTGGAGGTCGTCATGACTGTACTGCATGCTGGGGGTAAATTTGATAAAGACACTTACAAAGTATCTGGCGGCCTTCACGGCGTCGGTGTCTCTTGTGTCAATGCACTTTCCTCGCATCTAACCGCCACGGTACATAGAAATGGGAAGGTCTACCAGCAGGAGTATCAAAAAGGTACGCCCCTATACAATGTCAAGGAGGTGGGGCATACAACCCTAACGGGCACGACCATCCACTTCCAGCCAGACGCTACTATATTCACTGAAACGATCTATAGCTACGGCACCATTGCTTCTAGACTACGAGAGTTGGCTTATCTCAATGCTGGCCTTACAATTCATCTGGAAGACCTGCGTGAAAAAGATGAACAAGGAAGTACAGCTAAAGAAACCTTCTATTCAGAAGGAGGACTGCAGGAGTTTGTGACTTACCTGGACAATACGCGGGAGAAGCTTATTCCCGATCCTATCTTTGTAGAAGGAGAGAAGAATGGTGTTCTCGTACAAGCTGCCTTGAGTTATAACACCTCCTTTTCAGAAACAGTTGTTTCCTACGTCAATAATATCAATACCATTGAGGGAGGTACGCATGTATCGGGTTTCAGAAGAGCACTGACTCGTACCCTCAAAAGCTATGCAGAAAAGTCAGGACTGCTTGAAAAAGCCAAGATAGAAATTGCAGGTGACGACTTTAGAGAAGGCTTGACCGCTGTTATCTCTGTAAAAGTAGCTGAACCACAATTCGAAGGCCAAACCAAGACCAAGTTGGGTAATGCTGAGGCCATTGGTGCAGTAGATACCTGCTTGAGTGAGGTACTTCAGAACTACTTGGAGGAGCATCCTAAAGAAGCAAAAATAATTGTTTCTAAAGTAATTTTGGCAGCCCAAGCACGCCAGGCCGCCCGCAAAGCCCGAGAGATGGTACAGCGCAAGAATGTACTTACGGGGAGTGGCTTGCCCGGAAAGCTGGCTGATTGCTCTGACAAAGACCCAGCGGTGTGTGAACTTTTTCTTGTTGAGGGGGACTCAGCAGGAGGCACTGCCAAGCAGGGTAGGAATAGAAGATATCAGGCTATTTTGC
>DCSL01000079.1:7068-17367 GCA_002325615.1 Amoebophilaceae bacterium UBA1467 | reverse complement strand
TTGCCCCTAAGAGGCAAGATTTTGAACGTAGAAAAGGCACAAGAGCATAGAATCTATGAGAACGAACAAATAAAAAACATGATTACCGCCCTAGGAATAACTTTTGGGACAGAAGAAGATACCAAGGCTGTGAATACTGATAAGTTGCGCTATCATAAGGTTGTGATCATGACCGATGCAGACGTAGACGGCAGCCACATCCGTACACTGATCCTGACGTTCTTTTTCCGATACATGCGGACGTTGATCGAAAAAGGATATCTCTACATTGCACTGCCCCCTCTCTATCTCGTAAAAAGAGGCTCGGAGGCGCGTTACTGCTGGACAGAGGAAGAGCGAGAGACTACCACGCAAGCCTTGGCCCAAGACGGCAAAGCAGACGCTGTTAATTTACAACGCTACAAGGGACTGGGAGAGATGAATGCGGACCAGCTATGGACGACTACGATGGACCCTGAGAAACGTAATCTTAAGCAAGTATCCATAGCCTCTGCTGCAGAGGCAGACCACCTCTTTTCTACACTCATGGGCGATGAGGTAGCGCCCAGAAAGGAATTCATTGAAAAGCATTCTAAATACGCTAAAATTGATGTTTAATGGATGATCAAAGACAATAATCCTGTACAAACAGCACTAGCAACACCTACGCTATCAGAACGCTACCTCAGCAGAGACCTGAGCTGGCTGAAGTTTAACGAGTGCGTTTTAGACCAGGTAGGAAACCCAGAAAGAGCAATCTTTGAATGGCTTAAGTTCTTACATCTCAGTGCTTTTAACCTAGATGAGTTTCTCATGGCTAGAGTAGGCAGCCTCTACAACTATATCGATTACAACCGGACGTGGCTCAATAAGCTGGGCTTCCACGTGGTGCCTTCCCGAGACAAACTGCTCAAATAAGCAAGCGTATCCTTTCAAAAGCAGCACGAATACTTTCTTCAAAAGGTGAATTCCCTTATGTGAAGCAAACCACTTTGCGATTGTCCAAGACATAACTACCCTAGGCCCGCAAGAGCAGGATCAGCTCAAGAATTATTTTAAGAAAGTAATCTTTCCGATGCTCACGCCCATGGTGTTTAACAGTCGGCATGTCTTCCCAGCTTTGATGAACAAAGTCTTAGTATTTGGTGTTGTCAAGCACAACCCAGCTTAAAAAAAGACAACAAAAAAATTTCTTTTATCCAACTACCTCAAAACCTGTCCCGTTTTTATAGACTACACCGTAGGCATAACATAGCTTTTGTACCGTTTGAAGAAATTATACGGAAGCACCTTGCTAGGTTCTTTAGAAACATAGCTATTCTCTCTGTCGCTCTCTTTAGGATAATCCGTAATGGGGATTTTTCGGTTGAAGAGAGCGATGACATGGAAGTTTTCTTTGTGGAGGAGCTAAAAAGAAAACTCAAGAAAAGAAACGAAGGGAGGGTAGTCAGATGATAGATAGAAGATAACCACGATTCATGGCTGGTAGATCGGTTAAAGCACAGGTGGAATATTGATCAAGATAATGTGTTTCAAGTTCCTACACAAAGCCTCATGGACCTGACAGGTTGTGCAGCACAATGACTCTGAAAGCCAACTAGCCAATCCCCCTAATTTCCTGCCCCGCCCAGCATGGTGCTGAGCTCTTTGAAGTCCTGAAACAGCAAGATATACTGCTTCATCATCCTTACAATAGCATTGACCTAGTAATCGAGTTTATCGAAAGAGCGGCCGAAGATCTTTATGTATTGGCCATCACAATGACCATTTACCGCTTGGTTCCAGACTCCGCTGTCACTGCAGCCTCGAGCAAAGCTGCAGAGGATGGTAAACACGTCTCCGTACTCATTGAGATAAAAGCCCGCTTTGATGAAGAATATAACATTCAAGAAGCCAAGAGGCTGGGGAAAGCAGGCTGTTTTTCAATCTATGGCGTGAGCAGTGTCAAGACCCATGCCAAAGTGATGATGATCGTGCGTAGAGAAGATGAGCGTATTACCCGCTATGTACACCTATCTAGTGGTCACTATAACGAAGAAACTGCTAAAGGATATGCTGACATCAGCTTGATGACTACAGATGAGGTATATGCCAATGATGTTTCAGAATTCTTTAATGTCATCACTGGCTACTCAATGCCCAAGCCCTACGAAAATCTTATCACTGCACCGATCGACATTCGCAAGCAGCTCACTAACATGATTTGCCAAGAGGCTCGAAATGCGCAGCAAGGTTTATCCTGTGGCATTGTTATTAAGGTGAACGCACTAGACGGATGAAGCTACTATTGAAGAGTTGTACAAAGCCTCATAAGCTGGCGTGCCTATTCAACTCATTGTAAGGGGTATTTGATGTCTGATATCTCAAAGGCCTGGCTTAAGCAATAACATCACAGTGTGCTCTATTGTAGGTAATTTTTTGGAGCATTCCCGCATTTTCTACTTCCACAACCAAGGCGCTGCCAAGGTATACGCTGGCAGTGCTGATGTCATGGTCAGAAGCTTTGAAAAACGTATTGAATCTTTGTTTATGATCAAGAGTCTTGTTCTCAAACAGCAGGTGATTAATATCCTAGCTTATGATTTGCGGGATAACGTTAACAGTTATCTGATGCAAGAGGACGGAACTTATGTCAAGATAACGCTATGCAATGAGGCGATCTTTGATATCCATCAAGCATTTTTTGAGCTTGCCTTGGATGAGGTGATGTAAGCCCGAATTTTTTGAATAGACTATGGCTTGGCGTCAGTGGGGTAACGGCCTAGCTTTCCCATCAAATCAGCAATACGATGTGCATAACCCCCTTCATTGTCATACCAGCCTATTACCTTCACCAAATTCCCTTGCACAGCGGTAAGCTGTGTATCAAAAATACAAGAGTGTGGATTGCCAATAACATCTATCGATACAATAGGATCTTCTGTATAGGCCAAGATGCCTTTGAGAACGCCCTGGGAAGCTGCTAACATAGCCTGGTTAATAGCTGCTTTGGTAGGTGATTGCCTGAGCACAACCGTAAAATCAGTCATCGACCCATTAGATACAGGAACACGGGTGGCCATACCACCGAGCTTACCTTGCAGCTGAGGCAATACCAAGCCTACTGCTTGGGCAGCACCGGTTGAGGTAGGGATAATAGATTGGGTCGCTGCTCTAGCCCTGCGTAAGTCTTTGTGGGGCGCATCTTGCAACCGTTGATCAGTCGTATAGGCATGAATAGTGTTGATGTATCCTTGCTCAATGCCAAAGTGTTCATCCAATACCTTGGCCATCGGGGCTAAGCAGTTGGTGGTACAAGAAGAATTAGAAATAATCGACTCGTTGCCTTGTAAAATATGCTCATTCACGCCCAACACTACCGTAGGAATACTTCCCTGGGCAGGGGCAGAGATAACAACGCGTTGCGCGCCTGCGGTGAGGTGTTTGCTAGCCCCTTCTTGGTCTGTAAATCTGCCTGTCGCTTCTAGCACTGTAGTGATCTCTAAGGCTCTCCAGGGAAGCTGTACAGGATCAGGCTGGGCATGTACTTGAATTTTTTTGCCTGCTACCACCAGGTGATCCCCTTGGTGGGCGACTTCGCCTGGAAAGGGCCCATAGTTAGAGTCATACTTCAGCAAGTAGGCTAGGGTGGCAGCATCTGCCAGGTCGTTGATGGCCACCACTTCTACCTGGTCTTGTTGCAGCAAAGCCCTTAAGCTCAGTCGACCTATTCTTCCAAATCCATTGATAGCTACTTGTGGTTTCATTATTTAAAAAGTGTATGTCCTGAATAGAGATAATTTGAAGCTGAGAGGCTAGCGCAAGGAGCGCGCAATAGCGAACCTCCACTACTGCGTCTTGAGGCGCTTATGCTTCTGTTAATTTTTTAGTATAACTGTGTGTCACGTTGCCTGGACCATCAAGGTACACAATCAGAATTTGAAAAAGAATGTGAGGTAACTATATTTACAGCGCTTATGCTGGCCCGTTCGTCTAGGGGTTAGGACGTCAGGTTTTCATCCTGGAAACAGGGGTTCGATTCCCCTACGGGCTACTTAACGTTACTTTCGTAGTGTAGATACGAACGATCAATACAGGCGCCTCCTTACTACGATTGTTGGCCAAGACAAGAGATAGAGAACTCAGGGGCATCATAGCTTACTCCTTCTTCCAATATTAATTTTTCATCAGAAGGAGGGTAAATCAATACTATTGATAGGAAGCCTAGTTTTGTTAGTTACGCGTAACGGCTGTCTTCTAGACATGTAACATGGTTGATTTCCTCATTGTAGGGCAAGGAATTGCTGGATCAGTGCTCGCTTTGCAGTTGCTGAAGCACGGTAAACGCATTCTTGTCATCAATAACGAAGAAACCAACATCGCTTCTAGCGTTGCTGCAGGGATCTACAACCCAATCACAGGTAGGGCTATGGTAAAAACCTGGCTCGCAGAAGCACTGTTTCCGTATCTCACCAGGTTTTATCAAGAAGCAACACAAACCTTGGGGGAACAATTCTTGCACCCCATGCCTATTTTTCGTCCATTTTTAACAGCTCAGGAGCGTGCTGAATGGCTGAAAAAGACTATGCAAGAAAATCGTACCGACTTTGTAGAAAAAGTTGTAGAAACAACTTTTCACCAAGAGAATAGGGTATGCCAATACGGCGGAATTGTGCTCAATCAATCTGGCTACTTGGATGTGAAGAGCTTCTTAAAGGCCACTCGGGCTTATCTGGAAGCTCACTATGCATACGTAGAAGCTGATTTTGTTTATGATTACATACGTCTGGGTAACCATATAAGCTATCAAAACATAGAAGCTCGTCAGCTTATTTTTTGCGAAGGCCCGCAAGCTAAGCATAATCCTTTTTTCAGTACGTTACCCTTTCGGGTGGTGAAAGGAGAGCTGATTTTGGTGGCACTCCACCAGCCTCTTGAGGTGATTTATAACAGACGAATTTTTGTATTGCCGCAAACAGCCAACCAAGCTGTTGTAGGGGCCACTTATGATTGGCAAGACGTCTCATTGAGGCCCACGGAAAAAGCAAGGAAAATACTGGAAGAGAAACTACGCGACACATTTAGCTTGTCTTACACAGTGCTTGACCAGCGGGCAGGTATGCGCCCAGCCACTTTTGACAGAAGGCCCTTCATAGGCTTACACCCTCGGTATCCACAAGTAGGTATCTTTAATGGCCTGGGCTCCAAAGGTGTGTCATTGGCTCCGTACTTTGCAAAAATTTTTGTTGAGCACCTGTTGCTGCAAAAAAAAATCCCCCTAGAAGTACAGCTTAGCAGGGTTGGGTTTTGTAAAAGTGTTTAAGACTGCCGAGTAGCCTCTTGGGTATAATGCGGAACCCCTCTTACAAAATATAGCGTGACGCATCACCTTAAGCAATGATACCATGATTAAATCGATGACAGGTTACGGAAAATCCGATTATCAAGATGAATGGCTGCGGGCAAGTGCAGAGGTTAAGTCCATTAATGCCAAGCATGCCGACATAAGTCTGCGGTTGCCCAAAGCATTTGCAGCACAAGAGATCGCGTGGAGAAACTTGGCCATAGCCTGCCTAGAACGGGGAAAAATAGCCCTGTCTGTGACCTATGAACGCAAAGACGCCACCTTGCCCCAAACGTACATCAACCAAGCGCTCTTTAAGGACTATTACCGTATTCTGCAATCCCTGGCCCAGGAGGTAGGTGCTTCCTCCCAAGCACTTTTTCAATTGGCTATGCAAGCTCCTGAAGTCATCACCAAGTCTGATCAGGATACTGCCTACGAAGACGACCAACAGGTCCTTGAAAAAGTAATCCGAGCTGCGCTGCAGCAGTGTGACCATAGTAGACGGACAGAGGGAGTAGTGCTGGCCAACAAGCTTTTAGGCTATTTACAGATTATTAAACAAGGGCTAGAAAAAGTAGAAAAGCTAGATCCAGCCCGGAGCCAAGCTGTCAGAGAAAAGCTGAAGACAGGTGTCAAGACTTTGATGGCTGCCCATGTCATTGATGAAAACCGAATGGAGCAAGAGCTGATTTATTACCTGGAACGCCTAGATATTACTGAGGAAAAAGTACGCTTGGCCCAACACCTTTCCTATTTCGGGGAAGTAATGGAGAGCCCCCAAGCAGTCGGAAAAAAGTTAAGCTTTATTGCACAAGAAATAGGCCGAGAGGTCAATACCATCGGGGCCAAAGCCAACGATGCAGCTATACAAAAGGAAGTGATCCTCATGAAAGATGAATTAGAGAAGATCAAAGAGCAGTTGCAGAATATTTTGTAAAGGACGTGATAGCACTTTACCTCGGCAAAGAATGTAGCGACATCAAATGCTCGCCATTGAACAAACCTGCAGGCTTAAAATATGGTTGCACACAAGATTCCCTAACCCACACTATTGTCACTTAAAAAATCACCTGAGCCAAGTGCTTAGAGTTTAGGCAATTAAATATGATCTTTACGCAAAGTTGGATGTGATGAAGCACACCGATAGCACGATCCAAGCTTATAGCGAAAATCATACCGAAGCAGCGCCTCCACTGCTAACAAAAATTTATCAGGATACTTACGCCCAGGTTCCTCTGCCTCAGATGCTTGCTGGGCACTTGCAGGGCCGTATGTTGGCGACTTTTTCTCACATGCTTCGGCCAAGTAGGATTCTTGAGATAGGAACTTACACGGGCTACTCAGCCTTGTGCTTGGCAGAAGGGCTACAGCCAGGGGGGCTCCTCCATACTATTGATAAAAATGAAACCCTGGAATCAAGAGTCAAAAGCTATTTCGAACAAGCTGGCATAACTCACAAAATCAAGTATCATATTGGGAAAGCAGTGGATGTTATTCCGCAGCTTAACGAGGTATTTGACCTTGTTTTCATGGATGCGGACAAGAAAAATTATCAACGCTATTATGATTTAGTTTTGGATCGCATAAGGCCTGGTGGTTTTCTCATTGCTGACAATGTCCTTTGGGGGGGTAAAGTACTTACAGCAAGTGACCAGCTTCTAGACAAAAGGACGCAAGCTATTATTCATTTCAATGCCCAAGTACATCGTGACCCGCGTGTAGCAAATGTATTGCTGCCTATCAGGGACGGGCTTATGATTTTGAGAAAAAAATGAAACGATGTCTGCTTCTTTGTTGTTTTGTCCTTACTGTACAGGTCCATGGGGCTACTCCTCAAGTTCCCTCCAGCATACGATTTGCAGATATAAGACTCCAGCTTTCTCAAGAGGCAAAGAAACGAATTCAAGAGAAAGTAGATAGCCTTACTAAAAGCGAAAAATACTTCCAGGCCCTTCTGGACCGAGCCAATCTATTTCTTCCCATTGTAGAAAGAATACTCAAAGAAGAAAATCTTCCTTTAGACTTTAAGTACTTAATTATACAAGAGAGTGCGCTCATTTCAGACGCTGTTTCTACCGCTAATGCGGTAGGTTTTTGGCAATTCAAAGAGCCAGCAGCTAGAGAGATGGGCTTAAAAATAGACCAACACGTAGACGAAAGAATGCACATTGCGGGAGCAACCCGCGCTGCTGCGAAGTATCTTAAACAACACAATCAAGAGTTTAATAATTGGCTATATGCCTTACTAGCCTATAATGAGGGTAGGGGAGGAGCAAGGAAGTTGATCAAGAAGCGCTACCTGGGGGCTAAGTCGATGAAAATAGAGCAACAAGCCCACGTGTATATCATTTGCTTTTTAGCTTACAAAGTCGCCTTTGAGAAAGTACTGGGTAAAGAAAGTCATCCTGAGCTTTACTTGCATGAGTACCAAGAAGCACATGGAAAAACTTTGGCTGAGATTGCAAAGGAGTTTGGTGTAGACCAAAAGCAAGTCAAGGATCATAACAAATGGCTCAAGCGTTATCGTGTACCGCACGATACGACGTGTGTTGCTATCATTCCTATGACCCATCAACAGTATGCACGCCGGGTCACATTCACAAAAAAGAATACGTTAGAAAAGAAAGACGTAGACTACGCCGAGTACTGGGAAAAACAGAAAAACTTCCCTGTAATTACTACCCAGAAATACAAAAAAAGTAATACAAAAGTTACTCTAGTCAATGAAATGACCGGTGTGGTAGCGTTACCAGGAGATAGTACAGTATCCCTGGCCAAAGCAGGCAATATTCCTTTATCACAATTTCTAACGTTTAATGACCTTGACAGGAATCATTCCATAATACCTGGACAGGTGTATTACTACATGCCCAAGCGGCGTAAGGCAGGCATTCATTTTCATATTGTTCGGCAAGGGGAGACCTGGTGGAGCATTGCCCAGAAATATGGGATCAAGCAAGAGGCGTTGTTGCTCAAAAATAGGTTACGCAAAGCAGTGCCCCTGAAGCCCGGCAGGGTACTATGGTTGCGTTTTATCAGGCCAGCTAATATCCCCGTTGCTTATGAGCACCCACCCAATGCATCAAAATAAAAAGAGTTAGTAGTCTCTTGCGGTAATAGCGTATTTAATCTTGTACCTCCAGACATAGTTTTTCTTGGAACATACGCAAATCAGGATACTTCTCCACTAGGTAGTTAAACTTCTCTTGCGCTGTGTAAGGCTTGGTATTCTTCTCAGCTGGCACCACCACACCCTTGAGTTCAAGGGCTGGGCACTGCAAAATTTTCCGCAAATATGCCATGAGGTCTTCTTGAATCCCTGCTAAGATGTCTTGTTGCACAGCATTCACCAGTTGCAACACAATGGTAGTGTCTGCCAAGGTAATGTCTTGATTGAGTAGGCTATATTCTGACATTTTTCCAGCTGTCTTGAGCTTCTTGGCATAAGTTTCCCAGTGTTGATGCACAGCCTCCTGCGTTATGGGCAGTTGGGTTGTTATTCGCTCGGGTGGCTGTGAACACGATGATGGTTGTTGCTGGTCAAAGCTTTTTTTGAGCTGATCAATTTGAGGGAGTTTAATTGTTGCCTGTAAGGTACTCACCTTTTTAGCAGGCAGTGGAGAAGCACTACCAACAGTTTTACCCTCGTTTTTACACTTTTCGTTATTCTTCTCCGTATCCTTTCTTTGAGGCGATGATGCTAAGACGGACGTGGGAGTAGTAGTCGGGGTTGATGGTTTGCTGTGCAATTGCGTAAGCGGATTCTTTACAGTACCTGCTAGCTGGTCAACCTCCTGGATATGAGTTAGCTCTATCAGAGCCACCTCCACATGCAATCGTTTGTTGTTACTGTTTTTATAGTGCAAATCGCACTGGTTGGCAATGTTAAGAGCCTTGAACAAGAAAGCTAAGCTTGCCCGTGCTGCCTGGATTTGATATTGCTCTTTTACGCTATCTGCCGCTTCTAAAAGCTGTAAGGTAGCCACATCTTGGCCCATCATCAGGTTACGGAAATGTTCGCTCAGGCCGGTAATAAAGTGGTGCCCATCAAAACCTGACCTAAGAATCTCATCGTAGATCAGTAAAGCTGCGCCAGGGTTGTGTTGGAGGCAAGCATCAGTAAGTTTGAAGTAGTATGAATGGTCTAAAATATGTAGGTGCTCGAGTGTAGCCTGGAGGGATACTAATTGACCTGATACAAAAGTGACAACAAGGTCAAAAATAGACAGTGCATCCCGCAGGGCACCATCAGCTTTTTGACCCATTAGATACAAGGCTTCTTCTTCATAAGTAATGCCTTCTTGTTGAGCGATGTGCTTTAACTGTTGCACGATGTCTTTGGGTTGGATACGGTGGAAGTCGAATATCTGGCACCGAGACAGGATAGTAGGAATGATTTTGTGCTTCTCCGTAGTAGCCAGGATAAAGATGGCATAGCTGGGAGGTTCTTCTAGTGTTTTTAAGAAAGCATTGAAAGCAGCATTGGAAAGCATGTGTACCTCATCGATGATGTAGACTTTGTATTGCCCTGCTTGTGGTGAATAGCGGACCTGTTCTACCAAGACACGGATGTCTTCTACAGAATTATTGGAAGCGGCATCAAGCTCATAAATGTTCAGGGAACGACCACTGTTGAAGCTGGTGCAGGAAGCGCAGGTATTGCAAGGTTCTGTATCTACTGTAACTTGCTGGCAATTGATCGTTTTTGCCAAGATGCGGGCACAAGTTGTTTTTCCTACTCCTCTGGGGCCACAAAACAAAAAAGCTTGTGCTAAGTGTTTATCTTTAATGGCATTTTTCAGTGTTGTAGTAATATGAGGCTGCCCCACTACATGGTCAAAAACAGCAGGGCGGTATTTTCTAGCAGAAACAACAAAGTTCTTCATGACCGCAAAGCTAATACATTGTAGGAGAGGGAAGAAGATGATACCACTGACTAGGTAATCACGCAATCAAAAAATTACTTGATAGAGCAGCTATGCGCTACAACAAGG
>DCSL01000079.1:0-6998 GCA_002325615.1 Amoebophilaceae bacterium UBA1467 | reverse complement strand
TAATAATAGAAAGCAACTGACCAAGCACTTAAAGCCTAATTCACTCGTGGTGTTTAATGCCAACGATATCATGCCTACCAATGGGGATGGGGTCATGCCTTTCCGTCAGAATAGTGATTTATTTTACCTATCTGGTATTGACCAAGAGGAAACGATTTTGATTTTATATCCAGATGCTCCCAAGGAAGAGTGGGAAGAGCTGCTATTCGTCAAAGAAACCAATGACCACATCATGGTTTGGGAAGGAGAGAAGTATACTAAAGAAGCTGCTAGGGATACTTCCGGGATTGCCCATATTCATTGGCTCGATGCTTTTCCTGCTATGTTCCATACCTTGATGGGGCAGGCTGAGTACGTTTACCTGAATAGCAACGAGCACAGCAGAGCTGTACTAGACGTACAAACACGCGATGCACGGTTGATGGAGTGGTGTAAGAAAAAATATCCACTGCACAAGTATGAGCGCCTGGCGCCTATAATGCAGCACCTCAGGGTAGTGAAATCAGCACCAGAGATCGACTTGATAAGAGAGGCTTGCAACATTACTGAAAAGGGATTTAGAAAAATATTGCCACGTATTCAGCCTGGCATCATGGAATATGAAATAGAAGCAGCTCTGATAGGCGAGTTTATCCGCCACCGCTCGAGAGGATTTGCCTATGATCCTATTGTAGCTGCGGGCGCTAATGCCTGTGTGCTCCACTATATAGCCAACAACCAACCCTGCCAGGATGGGGATACTATTTTACTGGATGTGGGTGCAGAGTATGCCAACTACCAAGCAGACCTCACTCGGGTAGTGCCTGTCAGTGGGCGTTTTACACAACGACAACGGGCCGTGTATGAGGCCGTGCTTCGTGTAATGCGCCAGGCACAGCAGTTCCTTGTTTCGGGTAATGACCTGGTTACCTACCACCAGCAAATAGGGGCTGTGGTGGAGCAGGAACTACTGGGCTTAGGACTGCTAGACCGTACAGATCTCAAGAACCAGAATCCCAAACACCCTGCTTATAAAAAGTATTTTATGCATGGCACTTCCCACTATATCGGTTTAGACACGCATGACGTAGGGGATCTGTATAGAAAATTAGAGCCAGGTATGGTCTTGACTATTGAGCCGGGTATCTATATTCGTGAAGAAGGACTTGGCGTAAGACTTGAGAATGATTTTGTAATTAGGGAAAAGGGTTTAGAAGACCTGATGGCTAGCATACCAATCGAGGCAGAAGAGATTGAGGGGCTCATGCGTACAAAATAGGCTACCAATCGTTGTAGACCTTGTAAAACGTTATGTCCTATTAGCTGGCAATACATACTCTTTCAAAAGCAGTTATCGTCAACTTGGGTGCTACACTTGCTAGGTATTGTGCAATGGTAAGTCCATTATTTTTGACGAAAGGCTGATTAAGGAGGGTATTTTCTTGAAAGAACTTATTGAGCCTACCTTGGGCAATCTTATCGAGCATGACTTCAGGCTTTCCTTCATTGCGTGCTTGTTCCCTAGCAATAGCTAGTTCTTGATCTAATATTGTAGCGTCTATGCCATGTTTGTCAACAGCCAGAGGGTTCATGGCAGCAATTTGCATGGCCACGTTTTTACCTGCCTCTATCACTTGTGCGCTACGACTGCCTTGAAGACCTACCAAAACACCTAACTTGCTGCCCATATGCATGTAAGGTACTACTACCTCACTGATTAGGGTGGTATAAGCACTAATGGCTACTTTTTCTCCAATCTTGCCTACTAATTCTGTGATTTTCTCCTGTATGGTACAGCCGTCCTCTACGACAAGTGTTAAAAGGTTTTCGAGTGTGGCGGGCTTGTGCGTAAAAGCAGTTTCTAAAATCGTTTGGCCTAGTTGTTGGAATGCTTCGTTTTTGGCTACAAAGTCCGTTTCGCAGCTAAGTGCAACCATCACGCCATAATTATGCGCATCATTTGCCTTGGTCAAAACAATACCTTCGGTAGTCGCCCTATCAGCCCGTGCAGCAGATACTTTTTGACCTTTTTTTCTCAGGATTTCAATGGCTTTGTCAAAATTTCCTCCTGCTTCTGTGAGTGCTTTTTTGCAATCCATCATCCCAGCTCCTGTTTGCTGTCTTAGCTTGTTAACATCCTGCGCGCTAATCATTATCAGATTGTTTATTGGGTTGGTTGAGCAATTTATGCTTGGTCGGCTTTTTCTGGGTCAGGGGTTGCTTGCTTGGTTGTCTTTTTGGCGTTGGCATGAGGTTTGTCTGAGGTCGTAGTAGCCTTGGCTTTAGGGGTTGACTCAACTGTTTTTGTACTGACCTCTTGTTTTACTTCCGCAACCCGCTGGGTTGTTACTTTCTTAGCAGCTTTGATAGTCGGTTTGTTCATGGCTTTGGACATGAATGCTTGCTTCTCTACAGTTTCTGAGGACACTACTTTCTCAACATTTCTTTCTCTGGCTCCTTTGCTAACTACTGGTCCTTGTGTAGGAGTGTCTACTTCTTTGTGCTTGCGTCGTTCTTCCAGGCCTTCTTCAATAGCGTTACCAACAGCCTTGATAATCAGCTCTACAGAGCGCGAGGCATCGTCATTGCTGGGGATAGGATAGTCAACACATGTAGGATCTGTGTTGGTGTCTGTCAGTGCAAATACAGGAATTCCAAGCTTTCTGGCTTCTTTGACAGCAATATGTTCTTTCTTGACATCTACGATAAAAAGGGCTGCGGGCAATCTGGTCGTATCAGCAATACCTTGCAACAATCGTTCTAGCTTCGTCTTTTCTCGAGCAATCATAAGCTGCTCTTTCTTGGCCATGTTATCGTAAGCTGTGCTTTTCGTCAACTTATCGAAAGAAGACATTTTTTTGAGTAACCTGCGAATAGTCGCAAAGTTAGTCAGTGTACCTCCTAACCATCTTTCTGTGATATAGGGCATACCGAGACGCTTGGCTTCCTGTTCTACCACGCCCTTGGCCTGCTTTTTTGTTGCCACGAATAAGATCCTCTTGCCAGCACTTGCAATAACCTTGAGGGCACGGGTTGCCTCTTGGAGTTGCAGGAGAGTTTTGTTGAGATCAATGATGTGGATGCCATTGCGTTCCATAAAGATGAAAGGAGCCATATTGGGGTGCCACTTGCTTGTCAAATGGCCAAAATGAACACCTGCATCGAGTAAGTCCTTGTGTTTTAAAGTAATCATTCAGAGGGTACTTGGAGGTTAACGTTTACTGAATTGGAATCTTTTTCTAGCTTTTTTGCGGCCATATTTTTTGCGTTCAACCATTCTCGGATCCCTGGTGAGATAGCCTGCTTGTTTTAGGCCAGGACGGTACTCAGCATTAACTTGACACAACACTCGTGCAATGGCCAGACGTATTGCCTCGGCTTGTCCTGTAAGACCACCACCTTTAACATTAACCTTGATGTTGTATTGTTCGGTAACCTCTGCCTGATGCAGGGGTTGCTGGACCAGCATTCTCAGCACTTCAGAAGGGAAGTAGTTTTCTAAAGACCTTTTGTTGACTTCAATTGCTCCCTTGCCGCTGGACAAATAGATTCTGGCTACAGAAGTCTTTCTTCTGCCTATTGCATTAAGTTTTTCCATGCGTTAGCCTTTTAGTGTAATGTTTTTTGGTTTTTGGGCCACATGGTCATGTTCCGTGCCTGTATACACGAAGAGATTGTGGAACAGCCTGCGGCCTAGCCTGTTCTTAGGGAGCATGCCTTTGACAGCGTGCTCTATGATGCGTGTGGGAAATCTTTCTTTGAGCTGCCGAGGCGTAATCGTCTTTTGACCCCCTGGATAGCCTGTGTGAGAAGTGTATTGCTTTTTATCCCATTTTTCGCCTGTCAAACGGACTTTATCAGCATTGATGACAATCACGTTGTCTCCGCAATCCACATGCGGGGTAAAATTAGGCTTGTGCTTGCCTCTAATCATAGCCGCCACTTGACTGGCCAGGCGGCCTAGGGTCTGTGCATTAGCATCTACAAGCACCCACTCTTTCTGAGCACTCTCCCGATTAACTGACACCGTTTTGTAGCTTATGTGGTCCACTGATCTATTTCGAAAAAAATATTTAACACAGAAAATGCGCGCCTTGCGCAACCAGGCCGTAAAAGTAGCATCTTCTTTTTTCCTATGCAACATAGGTTAGCCCACTTTGCTGGTTCGACTACAAATGTGTGGGGGTGCTGTAGGGGAGGTGACATGTGCATACCGCGTCAGCTGCTTGACCAGCGTTGTAAAGTCCTTGGGATAAAGAGCTTGCACTGCTATTTTTTTCCCCTGAAGGCTTATAAACTCCAAATAGTGCGCATGTAATGCCAATCTTGGCAACAGAGGCTGCTCTTCGGCATGCCGTTTGAGCCGGTAGTGCTGCTTCAAGGTAGAGAGATAAAGCAAGTGGCCGCCGTACTGTGTGTCGCCAACGATGGGGGCTTGGAGCGTAGTAGCGTGTACTCTGATTTGGTGCATCCTACCAGTAATGGGCTGGCAGCTAACAAGGGTATATCCTGAGAAGTTTTGTAGGGTGGTAAAGATTGTAGTGGCTTGCTTTCCGTTGCGTGGATCGATCTTGGCAAGGTGCTTGGGAGTAATGGCAATCGGTGCTTTTACCTGCTGTTGGTGAAAGCGGTGGTTGCCCTCTAACACGGCATGGTAAACCTTGGTCACTTGTCGGGTCTCAAACTGCTTGCAGAGCGCCTTGTAAGCAGCTGGATGCTTGGCTAGGGCCATAGCACCTGATGTTTCTTTGTCTAGGCGGTGACCAACCTGAGCTTGAGGATAGTAGTCCTTGGCCAGCTGAAAAATGTGAGGGCCAGAGGCTGTTCTATCTGCTAGACTAGCTACACAGGGCGGCTTGTTAATAACGATGTAGTTATCATCCTCGTAGAGGATCAGGGGTGCCAGGCGGAGTTTTGCCAAGGTGTACTTAGTTAGAGAACCTGCAATATGTATTTTTTACTCATTTAAACAAAAGCCAACTAGCTGCATAAAAGCTCAACCCACGATCACCTGGCTCAAGCTGTCTGTGGATAGGTACTCATTGGCCAATGTCCTGATTTGGGGAGCGCTAATGTGCCTAATGGTATCGTACAACCGCTCGTAATAAGCCTGGTCTAGACCGTGCAGATAGGCAGCTTTAAATTTTTCCATCATAGAAAATGGATCATTTATTTCCGACAAAAAAGTGCCGAGCATATAGTTCTGTAGTGTTTTTAGCTCTTCTTCTGGCACTGGGACTGTTTGCAGAGTCTTGATTTCTTGTGCAATTTCTTGGCAGGTAGCCTGGGCAAAGGCCTGGATGACCTCAGTAGCTATCAGTAAGTAGCTGGTGTGTTTGAGTGGCACCACCCTGGAGAAAATCCCATAAGTATAGCCTTTGTCTTCCCTTATGTTGCGCATGAGCCTTGAGCCAAAGTAACCTCCTAGTAATTCGTTAACAACTAGGAGTGGCAAGTAGTCTGGATGGTCTTTGGCAAAGAGTATTCTGCCCATGCTGATGGCAGCTTGCCAACTGTCTTCTTTGGCCAAATGTACTTGGGAAGGCGCTTGCGTAGGCCACGGAGGTAGCACAGCATCTGGAACTTGTATAGGCAGCGGTTGTAGGTAATCTTGGATGGCTTGAAGGTCCTGTTCGTCTACCTGTCCGCTTACCAAGAGGCGGCATCGTGCCAACAGCTGATCCTTGTAGTACTGCTGCAAATGCACTGGTGTGATGTAGGCTATTGCTGTTTCGGTGAGTTGCTTGCCATAAGGATGCGTACTATCAAACAATATTTCTTTGAGCTTCTTACGTGCTACGTGGCTATTTTTTTTAGCATCTACCTTGAGTTCCTGGGTGGAAAGGTTTTTTAAATGTGCCAAACGTTGCTCATCAAAGGTAGGGCTCAGGAGTAGCTCTACCAGTAAAGCAAGCATGGGTACTAGGTGTTTAGATAAAGTGATTAGTGTGAAGGTGCATGTATCAGGCTGCACCTGGACTTGGATGCTGGCGCCATACTGATCGATGTAATGGGCAATATCCTGAGCGCTTTTTTGTTGAGTACCTTCCTGTAGCATCTTGGCCGTAAAGTAGGCGACGCCGTTGTGGGGCTCGTACCATGAGCCGGCGTCGCATACCAGTTCTAGTTTGATGATCGGCTGGTTCCCTGCATTGAGTACAAAGAGCGGTAGGCCTTCTTTGAGTTGGTAGGCTTTTGGCCAAGAAAAACGTAAATAATCAATCGTTTTAGAGGGCGGGGGTATGGTTCTATCAAGCATAATATATAGAGGTGGTGGAGTACAATTCCGGGCTCTGTTGTATTGAATCACTATTCTTGTTGCAGCCTAGATACAATGGATACTAAGACATATAAAATAATGCTCAACGCCAGTCCTTCGGCCCGTAGGAGGAGTGTGAGTAAAGTTGAGGCCAACAAAAATCCATATTTGAAACGATTAGGATACCAGGCATAGGTAGTAAACTTAAAGGCCATGAGTTGGATGTTGGCTATCAGCAGGTAAGACGTGAGTATCACCAAGATAGCCAGGGTGTAGGGTTGGTGAAGCAATGCTGTCAACCAAGCATATTTATTGGTTGTCATTATCCAGGGAAGCGTACTGATGAGCACGCCATTGGCAGGGACAGGTAGACCGATAAATACGTTTTTTTGCCTGGTGTCAATGTTGAACCGAGCAAGCCTGAGCGCAGAGAAGTTAGGAATGAGCAAAGCTACGTAAGGCAGATAGGGGGAAGTAGTTTGTTCGCTTATGAGTTCATAGACAATGCTTGCCGGTAACCAACCAAAAGTAACCAGGTCAGCCAGGGAGTCTAGTTGCTGGCCAAGTGGTGAATAAGCTTTGAGTAGCCGAGCTAGCCACCCATCGAAGAAGTCAAAAAAAGCTCCTGCCCAGATGCATAGGGCTGCCTGGATTAGATGGCCTTTCAAGGCTAGCATAACGCCTAAACCGCCGCTCGTGAGATTAAGTAAAGTACAAAAATTAGGCAGGTATTTTTTCATACTTCAGGTATAGTACAGTA
>DCSL01000022.1 GCA_002325615.1 Amoebophilaceae bacterium UBA1467 | reverse complement strand
AAAAAGAAAACATGAAAAAAGTATCTACATAAAAGAGACGCCCATAATTTCGTTTTATCTACGCCTAACCTACTATAAGTATATATTAATTAAAGATTATTGTTCTTGTTAAGCGGTGGATTAGTTGAAAAAAAGAAAAGAAAAATATTGTAAAAATGCCGTGTGGATGGAGCGAGACTATCCTTTGAATTATCCACAACTTATCCTATCCTTTTTCTTGAACGTTGAGGTAACCAGGAATATATGTGAATAGCAAGTTTTTCAATCACAAAATATTTCCCTGTTACAAATTGTGAATAACCATGTAGTAAGTAGTGGATAATGTGATGAATGCTCCGTACTCATCTTATTCTTTACCAAAAGCCAGCTGTTGTGCCTACTTACCAACAAGTTTATCTACACCAATAAGAGGTTATGCATAAGTCTATCCTTTTTAACAGCATAAGCGGTGCCGCACTGTTTGCTTGGAAGTGCCAAGCTGCTTTTCGGGCGGAGGTAGTGGACTAAGAAGTTTGATTTTGGGACATGTTAAAGAAACCAGTTACACCAGGGCCGGGGACTACAAAAACATATCAACTCCTAGGAGTATACTATTTCAAAGGCAAGGATACTCATCCTTTCATGGTCTTAAGACAAATATTCTTCGGCATTTCGAGAGCGTATAGTGTGACTTTTCCTTAAACTTTAATTGGAATGTTGAGAGTGAGACCGTTGAAAAATGCTCCATAATCCCTTTTTATCTACTTCAAGCTAGGTAGTTTTGCAACAGTCTCGATAGTGTGTTAGCAGCGCAACCAGGCTACCAGTACTAGTATTTTTGAATAACTATTCCTGGAAAATGGCGTTGATAGCCTCGAGCGTCATTACCACAAAAGTCTTGCGGCCATCAGGCGTATAGTTGGGATGAGTGCAGGCAAAAAGTTGGTCTACCAGCATGTCTATTTCTTCCTGTTGTAGCTTTTTTCCTGGCTGAAGACAGGCGCGCTTGGCTAACGATCGGGCTAGGTTTTCTTGTGTGGTCAGCGAAAATGTTGCTTGGTTCCATTTAAACTGCTCGATCAAACCTTCCAAAAGCTGCTTCAAGTCATGGCCCACTGCTTCTGTTGGGCAGCCAGTGACGATGAGGCTGTCCTTGCCAAAGGATGCCAATACAAAACCCAGAGCATGAAGGTCTGTTACATGGGCCTGGACTAAGACCATATCGGCAGGATTGAGAGGGATGTGTACAGGAAAAAGCAGCTGTTGGGCACTTCGGGTCTGGTTATTCAGCAAGGGTTGTAAGTATTGCTCATACAGAATACGCTCATGGGCTGCATGTTGGTCGATGAGTAATATCCCTGATTTGAGCTGCGTAAGAATGTAACGTCTGTGCAATTGTATTTTTATGATACTTTCGGCCACAGGCGCTAAAAGTGCTACTTCAATGGGAGTGTCGGTGGTACTGGACATTTGGGACGAAGTGGTAGCCTTGGTAGAGCCTTCAGATGGGGACTTGTCCAAATTCTGAAAAAGTATTTCCCAGTCTTTGACTCCACCTTGTTGAGGAATGTTCGGACTTCTGAACTGGACATAGTCTTTTTCTGTGATTTTGTTTGCCGAAGAAGCTGTTGTGGATAAAGCAGTAGCAAAAGGATTGAAGTTGATATTCTGCTCAAAATCAATGGAAGGTGTAATATGGTGGATGGCCAGGGCTTTTTTGATGGCTGCAGTCAAAATAGAATAGACCATCCGTTCGTCTTCGAATTTGATTTCTGTTTTGGTGGGATGAACATTGACGTCAATTTGGATAGGTGCTATGTCGATGAAGAGAACATAAAAGGGAAAGACATTTTGGGGCAATAAGCCTTCAAAAGCATTTTTGACTGCATGGTGCAGGTAGGAACTCTTGATAAAACGTTGGTTCACAAAAAAGAACTGTTCTCCGCGTGTTTTCTTGGCGTTTTCTGGTTTGCCAATATAGCCCTGAATTTTGAGCACGTCTGTTTCCTCTCGGCAAGGGATAAGCTGCTTTTTGCAGGCTTCTCCAAACAGGTGAACAATGCGGTGGCTGAGCTTGGTGGCAGGTAGCTGGTAGGCTGCCAAACTGTTCTGATAGAACGAAAAGGCAATGTCAGGCTGAGCCAAGGCTGCCCGTTGAAACTCGTCAATGATGTGCTTGGTTTCAACGGGGTTGGACTTCAGAAAATTCCTGCGGGCTGGCACATTGAAAAAAAGGTTCTTTGCACTGATTTTGGTGCCTTGGGGAGTAGAGACAGGTACTTGTGCCTTGATATCAGAGCCTTCAATAGTAATCCTTGTTCCTAAGGCATCCTTTTTATGACAGGTTTCCATCTCTAGCTGGGCTATAGCAGCAATCGAAGCCAACGCTTCGCCCCTGAATCCCATGGTCTGGATATTGAAAAGGTCTTCTGCGGTCCTGATCTTGGACGTGGCGTGTTTTTCAAAACTCATTCTCGCATCTACCTCTGACATGCCTATGCCATTGTCAATCACTTGAATCAAAGTCTTGCCGGCGTCTTTGATGACCACTTTAATAGCTGTACTACCTGCGTCAATGGCATTTTCTAGCAATTCCTTAACCACTGAGGAAGGTCTTTGCACCACTTCACCGGCGGCAATCTGGTTGGCAAGAGAGTCTGGCAGCAGGTGGATGAGGTTGGACATACTGAGGGCCAAATGCACGGCAATGGGTTATGAATTTAGCATGGACATAACAAAGAACCAATGTTGGCACACTGGTTACCATAATCATTGTCTACATTTACTGGTTGGGGGACTGATGGTATTCTTCTTTTTAGTCAACGCTATTTTAGGCTGAAATATCACAAAGATACATCGCTTGGCACGGCAGTGGCGTTTAGCCATTTTGCTAAAAAACTATTATTTTCGCCTCTGGTGTATGCAGTAAGGCACTCCCCATCAAGCTTCAGCACTGTTTGGCGTACACACCATCTTATTTTATCTAAACTTATTGACCATGAAAAACCTTATCAAACTTGGGGTATTTGTATTGATAGTACTAGGCATGTGGTTTTATACAAAGCGTGTACATACTCCCCAAAATCAAAATGAAAAAGTGTTGGTAACCGTTGGTGCGGCGCAAATAAAAGGCTTCGATCCAGCACAAACAGATGATGTGTATAGTGCTTGTGAGGTAGCTAAGATTTATGAAGGCTTGTTGGGATACCACTACCTCAAGCGACCTTACGAACTTGTGCCTAACCTGGCAGCAGCGTTGCCCACTGTTTCTGAAGATGGCTGCGTATATACCTTTAGCATCAAAGAAGGCATCAAGTTCCATGACAATACATGCTTCCCTGCAGGGCAAGGAAGAGAACTTGTAGCCGAAGATTTTGTCTACACCATCAAAAGAGTAGCAGATCCTAAAGTGCAATCTCCTTGGTTCAGCATGCTGGCAGAAAAAATCCAGGGACTGGATGCATGGCGGAATAAGTATGCTGTAGTTGCTCAGACAGACTATACTGAGGCAGTGGCAGGTTTGAAAGCGGTGGATCGATATACCTTACAGTTCACCTTGATCCGACCTTGGCCCCAGTTTCCGTACATTTTGGCCATGGGCTTTTGCTATGCAGTGCCACACGAGGCAGTGCAGCACTATGGAGCAGAATTCCTGAACCATCCTGTAGGTACAGGCCCTTTTACCCTTCAGGCGTTCAATCCCCAACTGAACAAGTTGATATACTATAAAAACCCCACATTCAGGGACAAGCGCTTTCCCAGTGAAGCTGCGGAAGCTTACCAGCACCTGCTTGCTGATGCTGGTAAAAAGTTGCCTTTGGTCGATAAAATCATTACCCACATCCTTCCTGAGGAGCAACCCAGATGGCTTAAATTTCAGCAAGGAACCATAGATGTGGCTGATATTGCCTCAGATAGCATTGCCGTAGAAGTAGTACAAGGTGATAGGATAGCTCCTCGATTACAGGAAAAAGGCATTCAACTATTCTTAGAGCCAGAGCAGAGCACTGGGCTTTTTGTGATCAACAATGGCCATGTGCTGTTTAAAAACAATGCGAAGCTACGTCAAGCCTTATCCCTGGCTTTTGATGAACAGCGCTACAATGAGCTGTTCCACAAAGGTACTGCCGTGTTGGCCCAATCAATCATACCGCCCGGTTTAGAAGGCTACCAAAAGGACTATACCAATCCGTACAAGATCCACGATCTGGCTAAGGCCAGGAAGCTACTGACAGCGGCCGGCTATCCTGGAGGAAAAGGATTGCCAGTAATCACGTTGGACGTTCATGCTACTACTCAACACCGACAGCAAGGCGAATTTTTTAAGAAATGTATGGAGCGCATTGGTGTCAAGATCAAAGTAGTGCCCAACACATTTCCTGAACTGCTGAAAAGGATTGATCAAAAGATGACCATGCTGCATGCTTTGTCGTGGAGTGCAGACTATCCAGACGCAGAAGGGTTTTTGTGTTTGCTGTACCATTCTGATCAAAGCATGGGCATAGGGGCCTATTTTAATGACCCTGCCTACAACGCCCTGTATGAAAAAGCAATAGTGATGCAACCTTCTTCTGAGCGAACTAAGCTATATGAGCAACTTAACAGCATGGCTGCAGAGCATGTACCCGCAATCTACTCCGTGCATCGGCCCCATCCTGTACTTTACCACGGTTGGATCAAGAACTACCTCTGGGCGGACTGCTTATATGGAACAGAACAATATATCAATATTGACCTGGAGCAAAAGAAAGCCCTGCAGGCCAAGTTCTGAAAACGAATAGGCTATTATGAATATGTACCATTACGCGATCAGAAGGTTGCTCTATGCCATTCCGGTTTTGATCGGAGTGACACTAGTTATTTTCTTGCTGTTTAATGTAGTAGCTGGCGACCCTACCCTTATTTTGCTTGGCAAACATGCAACGCTCCAACAAATGGTCGAGCTAAGGCATGAGCTGGGTTTAGACAAGTCCATGCTGATGCAATATTGCGATACACTCAAGTCAGCTTTTACGTTGAATTTTGGGCGTTCTTGGGCTACCAAGCAGCAAATCATGCAGATGATCAAAGGAGGTGCTTATGCTTCGCTCACTTTGTCTATCCCTGCCTTTGTACTTGCCAGCCTGGCGGCTATTGCCATGGCGTTGTTAGCTGCTTTTTTTCGGGGAAAACTGCTAGACAGAAGTCTGGTCGTCGTCAGCGTCATCATGATGAGCATCTCTGTACTGGCGTATATTCTTTTTGGACAATGGGTATTTGCTTACAAGCTGGGCTGGTTTGAGATAGCAGGGTACGAGTATGGCTTCCCGAACTTTCTGCCCTATATCATTTTGCCGGCCATCATTTGGATTGTGCTGAGCATTGGCCCTGATGTGCGATTTTATAGAACCGTTGTGCTAGACGAGGTACACCAAGATTATGTCCGCACTGCCCGCGCCAAGGGGCTGTCAAACCGGATAATCTTGTTCAAACATGTACTCAAGAATGCCATGATCCCTATCATCACTAACCTGGTTATTCAGGTGCCTTCGTTGATATTGGGGGCTTTGTTGATTGAGAATTTCTTTGGGATTCCTGGCCTGGGCAATATTACTCTTCAGGCCATCAATAACTCCGACTTTCCTGTCATCAAGGCCATGACTATCCTCTCATCTATGCTGTATATCATTTTTAATATCATTACCGACGTACTCTACACCCTGGTAGATCCACGTGTCAAACTCAAGTAGCTGCCCTATGATAGCCCCTCCTTTTCCCAGATCGCTTTGGGCAGAGACCCTGCGCCAAATGCTCCAAAAAAAGCTGACTGTAGTAGCCATGGCAGTGGTTTTTCTATATACCATGGTGGCGCTGTTGGCCCACTGGGGCCTTATTGCGGGCGACTGGAACGTCGAGGTGGGCGGCTCTTACGCTGCGCCTAGTATACAACATTGGTTGGGTACAGACATTTTTGGTAGAAGTGTACTGGCAAAAATCATCAAAGGCACAGAAGTAGCCATGAGTGTCGGTTTTGTCGTTGCCCTCATTGCGGTTACTATGGGCGTAGCATTGGGTGCTTTGGCTGGTTACTTCGGGGGCATTGTAGACGAATGTATTGTGTGGTTCTATACCACAGTAGCCTCTATTCCCAACATTATGCTACTCCTTGCCTTGACCTTTATTTTGGGTAAAGGTATTCTGTCTGTGTACATCGCTTTGGGCATGACCAACTGGGTAGAGTTGTGTCGTTTAATTAGGGGAGAGGTCAAGCGCCACAAAGACCAGGAGTATGTACAGGCAGCTACTGCCTTGGGGGCAAGCCACTTGCGCAAGCTTTGCAGGCACATCTTGCCCAATGTCTTGCACATCGTGATCATTTGCTTTGCACTCATCTTTCAGTTTGCGATCAAATCAGAAGTCATCCTCTCTTACCTAGGCTTAGGCGTGCAGAACAGTCCTAGCTGGGGTGTGATGATCGATGATGCTAGGGTAGAGCTTGCCCGAGGCATATGGTGGCAATTAGTTTTTGCCACGTTGGCCATGTTTCTGATCGTGCTGGCCTTTAACATTCTGAGTGATGCCCTTAGAGATGCCTTGGACCCAAAACTAAAAGGAAAGTAGCACATGGCAGAAAAGATTCTGGAAATAAAGCAATTGGTAACCAAGTTCAGGACCTCACAAGGCACTGTAACAGCAGTGGATGGAGTTTCTTTTGACGTATATAAAGGAAGGACTTTGGGCATTGTTGGCGAATCTGGTTCCGGCAAGTCTACCATCGCTCTCTCCATCATGCGGCTTATTGAACCTTCCGCGGGCTGGATAGATCAGGGAACTATTTTGCTTCAAGGGAAAGATATCTTGCAGCTACCAGAACGAACCTTGCGGCATGTACGGGGCAATCAGATCTCGATGATTTTTCAAGAGCCCATGACCTCATTGAATCCTGTATTTACTGTTGGCAACCAAATCAAGGAAACCTTGCTGTTGCACCAAGAAATTTCTTTCAAAGATGCCCAGGACCGGTGTATAGAATTATTAGCCTTAGTAGGGATGCCTGCTCCTGAGAAGCGTGTGCATGAATATCCCCACCAACTTTCTGGTGGCATGCGGCAGCGGGTCATGATTGCGATGGCATTGGCCTGCCAGCCTGCCGTGCTGATTGCCGACGAACCCACCACTGCCTTGGATGTAACCATTCAGGCACAGATTCTGGATCTGATGCGCAAGCTGCAAGAGGAGACAGCGATGGGGATTGTCTTGATTACGCACGACCTGGGTGTAGTAGCGGAGATGTGCGATGAAGTAGCAGTCATGTATTGTGGCAAAATTGTCGAACAAGCTGATGTGGAGAACCTCTTCAGTCATCCTGCCCATCCTTATACACAGGGGTTGCTGAATTCTATTCCGTCTTTAGAGCCCTTGCCAGTAGGCCAGGAACGAAGACTAACTACTATTGAGGGCGTAGTCCCCCCACTGTCGCAGCTGCCGTTAGGATGCAATTTCCAAGACCGTTGTTTTCGGGCAGATGGGGCCTGTAAAGGCCCCACTGGAGATCCTTGCCTCGAGGAAATAGCCCCACGGCACCTAGCTGCCTGCTTTCACCCCCTGCATGGCCATTTGAAATCATCTTGACATGGAACCCAACCCACCTCTGTTAGAAGTACGTAACCTCTCCAAGCGCTTTCCTATTCGAGGAGGCATTTTAGGAAGTCTAGTGGGGCATGTGCAAGCTGTTGACAATGTCAGCTTCAGTATCAACAAAGGAGAAACCCTGGGACTGGTGGGTGAGTCAGGTTGTGGGAAGTCTACCTTGGGTCGCACCATTTTGCGCCTGATGGAGCCCAGTGCAGGTCAGGTCCTCTTTGAAAGCACAGACATTACTCAGCTCGATGCCCAAGCCATGCGGGCCATGCGCCGCAAGATGCAAATCATCTTCCAAGACCCTTATGCGTCCTTGAATCCTAGGATGACCGTGAGTGCAATTTTAGAAGAACCGCTCAAGATTCATCAACTCTACGCCACGGCAGCAGCACGCCAGCAACGGTTGTACGAATTGTTGGGCTATGTGCAGTTGTCTAAAGAAGCACTGCATAAATACCCCCATGAGTTTTCAGGTGGCCAACGACAACGTATCTGTATTGCCCGGGCATTGGCCGTTTGTCCCCAATTTATTGTGTGTGACGAATCTGTTTCAGCCCTCGATGTTTCCATCCAGGCGCAAGTCATCAATTTACTCATGGACCTGCAAAAGGAGCTTGGCATCACCTATTTATTCATTGCCCATGACCTCAAGGTGGTAGAGTTTATTGCGCACCGTGTGGCTGTCATGTACCTAGGAAAAATCGTGGAGATGGCGCCTGCACAATCCATTTACCAACACCCCTGCCACCCTTATACCAAGGCCCTGCTCTCTGCCATCCCTGTTCCTGATCCTAACCACACAAGAGAACGCATCATTCTGCAAGGCGATGTGCCCAGCCCCATCACACCTCCTGCGGGTTGTCACTTCCATCCTCGGTGCTGGAAAGCCACAGCCGAATGTAAAACGATGTATCCTGCGCCAACACAACACGGGAAAAACCATACTTGCTGCTGTTACCATCCTTTGCATGAAAAGGTCATGGAGTAAGAAATCAGCGCATCATTTTTGCTTATATCGAGTGGCTTCATACCACATTGTTACTTCACACTAAGCCCGGATTGTAGAAGAATACGCCAGCGAGTGGTAGAAGAGACAAACTGCGTCTCCCATGCGTTGCCCATTAGCCTCTTTTCGGATAAGTGGGTCGGCATGACGAGTCACGAGAAGAAATATTGGGAGGGTGATAGACGGGACTCGAACCCGCGACCTCTGGTACCACAAACCAGCGCTCTAACCAACTGAGCTACAATCACCGTATGATCACGCATGCTATGCACAAGCATAACCTAGTGAGCACCAAAGAAAACAAAAAAACAAATGACTTGCCAACTGTATGTTCCATTGTTGGTCATTCAAAACACCAAGACGATGAAGCGATAGGCTATTTGTAAATTGTTACCTTTGTCGTCCAAAAGATATTCGCGATGCCTCACAACAACGTTGTAGCACTGCTGGGCACTAAGGCAGACAATTTGCTCACACATCACTGTGAGACCATCTCTAAAGCACAATTACACTTGCCCAGCCCTGGCTTTGTAGACGAGATATTCCTGTCTTCCAATAGAAATCCTCAAGTATTAAAAAGTCTTGCCAACATCTTTGGCCATGGACGGTTAGCCAACACAGGCTACCTATCTATCTTACCAGTAGACCAGGGTGTAGAACATACTGCAGGAGCCTCTTTTGCCCTTAACCCCTGCTACTTTGATCCTGAAAATATCGTCAAGCTAGCACTTGAGGGGGGATGCAATGCCATAGCTACGACTTTTGGAATTTTGGCGATGGTAGCTAGAAAGTATGCACATAAGATCCCATTGATAGCCAAGATCAACCATAACGAGCTGCTTACTTATCCCAATAAGTACGAACAAACGCTGTTTGGCACTGTAGAAGAAGCTTGGAACCTAGGCGCTACAGCAGTAGGAGCAACGATTTACTTTGGTGCTGAGGAATCTAGCCGGCAGCTGTCAGAGGTAGCGGAAGCATTTGAAAGGGCACATGAGCTGGGTATGGCCACTATTTTGTGGTGCTATGCTAGAAACAATGCGTTCAAGACGCAAGAAGCTGATTATCACGTTGCTGCTGACATTACAGGGCAGGCCAACTACTTAGGGGCGACCATCCAGGCAGATTTCATTAAACAAAAACTACCTGCAGGAAATGGTGGTTTCAGAGCTCTTGGTTTCGGAAAAACACACCCCAAGATGTATGAGCAGCTTACCACCGCGCATCCTATAGACCTTTGTCGTTATCAAGTGGCTAACTGTTATATGGGCAGGATAGGACTCATTAATTCTGGTGGCGTGTCGCAAGGTGCCGACGATTTGGCGGAAGTAGCTGTAACAGCTGTTATCAATAAAAGGGCCGGAGGCATGGGACTGATCACAGGCAGAAAGGCCTTTCAGAAGCCTATGCAAGAGGGTATTGCCCTGCTACACACGGTCCAAGATGTATACTTGGCAAAAGAAATCACTGTGGCATAGGGAGAGGATATGGCGTTGTAATGCAAAACACGTATGGCTTGGTTCAAGAGAAAAACAAAAGGTATCCTGACCCCTACAGCGGATAAGCGAGAAGGCCCTGATGGACTTTGGCACAAGACGCCCCAAGGAAAGATTGTACATGCCCAAACGCTGCAAGAGAATGCCTATGTATCTCCTGAAGATGGGTATCACGTACGTATCGGGTCTAAGGAATACTTTGCTCTTCTTTTTGACGAGAATAAGTTCACAGAACTTACCCCCCAGCTTACTTCAGCCGATCCACTCCAATTCGTTGATATGCAACCTTATACCCAGCGCCTGCAAGCAGCTCAAGAGAAAACACAGCTGAAAGACGCCATTAGGGTAGCCCATGGCCGCATGCATGGGTTGGAACTCGTGATTGCTTGCATGGACTTTAGCTTTATTGGCGGTTCCATGGGGTCAGTTGTTGGAGAGAAGATTGCTAAGGGCATTGACTATGCTTTGAAACATCACATACCCTTGCTCATCATCTCCAAATCGGGCGGGGCACGCATGATGGAAGCCGGGCTCTCCTTAATGCAGATGGCCAAAACCTCAGCCAAACTACTGCAGTTGGCAGAAGCTAAGGTGCCCTATATTTCTCTGTTGACGGATCCTACTACCGGAGGCGTCAGCGCTTCTTTTGCCATGTTGGGTGATTTTAATATTGCTGAGCCAGGCGCACTCATTGGCTTTGCAGGTCCTCGCGTGATTAGGGAGACCATTGGCAAAGACCTCCCCAAAGGCTTTCAGAGCGCCGAGTTTGTACTGGAGCATGGCTTCCTAGACTTGATTGTAGACCGCAGAGAATTAAAAAAGACACTGACCCAGCTGCTCAATATGCTCGCATCTTGATACTGCTCGTGGTATTCCCAAAAGCTCCTTTAGTAGTGTAGCTGGTAGCTTAAAGTTGATAGATAGGGCTTGCCCGCCTTCTTATATTGCTCCTTTTTTTGTGAACAACTACACACCACTGCTAAATAATTTACCTATCCCTTGATGTAGTTATATTTAACGTATAAACTATATTTGTTATAGGGAAGACAATGGTGATACCCTTTATGTTAATCATAGACCCGCTCATTCATGAAAATGCGCATCAGCGCCCAAGATCATAAAATACACCTACTCAAAGACCTCCTTAGAAGACCTACCCATTGTCACCGCCGGGTCCACCAAAGAACAGGTGTTACAAAACACTGAGAAAGATACAACAACCCAACTAAATTTAACCCATGGGAGAAACCATTCTTGTAGATATTATTAATGTAGATATTATTAATAAAAAGGCCCTG
>DCSL01000043.1 GCA_002325615.1 Amoebophilaceae bacterium UBA1467 | reverse complement strand
AACCTAGCTGGACTATTAATCCTCTGAACCAACGAAGGCACTGGTTTCATTATTTACAGGTATTAAATTTTAAAACATGCAAACTCATTATATGATAATTTTTTGTATAAACAAATTACGCCTTTATCGCGCTCACCCTGTACCAGTTCGCTGCATGGGCCATCACCTGCCTCATCAACAGGCGACCACTTCGCCCGTCTCGGTATATAACAAGTACCCTTCTACCTGTGCATACCCCATGGCGCTGAGGAGGGCTGCATAGGCTTGTATTTGCTGCGCATGGTGCACCTGTTGCTCGCCAGTTTTAAAATCAATGACTACGGCCCTGCCAGGCTGTAACAACACCCTGTCAGGTCGGAAAACCTTGCCCGAGGGTGTCAGGATAGCTGCTTCTTTTTTCACTTCCCAGTCACTATTGAACCAACTTTTTACCTGAGGATGACTAAAAAGTGCCGTGAGTTGCTGTTCCAATTGTGCCACTTCCTGATGGCCAATACCTTCCGCTTCTTGCAAAGCAGCCAACACCACAGGCCATGCCTCCATGCTGGTCAGTTGTGCCAAAATACGGTGAACCAGTTTGCCATAGCTTGCTTGAGCAGTCCATGGCTCCACAGCCTCAGAAGGGGACAAATAGTTTTGTACATGCTGTTGCAGCCAATTGTTCGTGAAGTACTGTTGCAAGTTTGTTGCAGTAGCTTGGCCCCCTGGCTGCGCCAGGGACAGGGACTGGGTAGTACCTATCTCCAACACACCGGTGGTTACATCCCAACAACAGTCCCAAGCCTTCGGTGCAGTAGCAAGTTCTTGTGTTGGCAAAAAAGTTTGGTAGAGCAGGTCTGAAGTGGTTTTCGGCGCCACCTTGATAGGGCGTTGGGCAAACACATAGAGCCGGTCTTCGGGTCTTGTAAAAGCCACATAGAGTAAATTGAGGTGGTCTAGATACGCTTGCATGCGTTCTTCATAATAGGCACGCACATAAACGGTATTCTTCAAACGGTGTGTATAACGCACAGGCAGTACAGGGAAGGCGGCAAAGGGGGCAACGTCTGTAGCACACCACAAAGTGGGTGGTCGGTGCACATGATGGTCCAAGTCCCACGCACAAAAGGGAAGGATGACGACTTTGAACTGCAAGCCTTTGGCTTGGTGAATGGTCATGAGCGTCATCGCATCTTGCTCAACTACCCGAGGCAAAGTGTGTCTATAGCCTCGTTCTTCCCACCAGTCCAAAAAACTACGAATATCTGCCACTTCCTTAGCTGAAAAAGCCAGCACTACATCCTGAAAGGCCTGCAAAAAGGGAATAGCTGCAGCCTGGTGTAGCTGAAAAAGGGAAATCAATGCTTCTATAAGCTCGTACAAAGGGAGCTGCTGCAAGTAAAGCCGTTGGCTCACAAATTCCTCAGGCAAAGGCGCGGCTCCCTCTTCAGCCTGGAAGCAGTCATGCAAAGTAGCAGGCGCTGCTTGCAGCACATGCACCTGGTACAAGTACCGCAGTTCGGCTTGGGCCAGAGGCGCTTCTTCCTGCACCAAACACTTGAGGGCATTGATGAGAAGGTTCACCCACGGATGATAGCCCAAATACAGAGATTCTGAAGAAATGACGTCATAACGACAACCAGGTTGGGCCTGGGGAGAGTGCTGATGGGCCAGCAAAGTCCGGAAAAGATCACGCCCTTCGGCATTGCTCCTCACTAGCAGCGCAATGTCTTTCAAAGCAACGCCGTCCTGTTGCAGCGCCTCAATGAGCAGAGGAAGCCGGGCCTTAGAAACCTCTCGCCAGCTTTGGGGCATTTCATTATCAGCAGCATCCTCTAGAAAAGTAATGTTCACATAGCCCTTGTCGGCCTGTACACGCTGAGGAGGCAGCTGCTGGTGTACCTCCTGGTAGGCAGTACCAAGCTGTTGTACTTGTGCCATCAGATCCTTTTTCAAGGCAGGATCTTCCAGCATGGCTAACTCATCTGTCAGGTGCTGAACAAGTGTAGCAGCAACTGTGGTGAAAAAGGAGTTATTAAAATCAACGATGTGTTGCTTGCTGCGCCAGTTTTGATCCAGAGTCACCACAGTAGTACGCCCTATGTCTTTTTCAAGCTGGGTAAGCAATAGCCGCCAGTCACCGCCCCGCCACCGATAGATGGATTGTTTGACGTCACCTACAACCAAGCTTGGGAGGCCCTCATTCAGGCTATTTTCTATGAGCGGTTTAAAATTTTGCCACTGAAACCCAGAGATATCTTGGAATTCATCGATCAAGAAATGTTTATAAAAAGCCCCAATTTTTTCGTATACAAACGGCGTTTCGTTTTCGGCAATGATTTTACGCAAAAAAAGAGCAGCATCTGACACAAGCATGACGTTGTGTGCAGCCCGGTAGTCGTTAAGCCTTGCTAGCAGCTGGGTAACAATGCCAAAAGCATAGATAAAGTGCCGCACTTCCAGGGCCGTATGGTAGGTGCGGTGGTGGGCGTCGTAAAAATTCACCGTCTCTTGCAAGCATGGCTTTAACTCATCTTGTACGACTTTCACGATGCGCTCTCGCTTGTCAGATGCTCGGCTATACCACGCCTCTACACGCTGCAAGGCCTGCAAGGCCCTTTGTGAAGGCGTCCATTTGCGCTTGGCAACTAGACCTGCCAGATAGCCAGCCACCCCACTGTTCCCATACGCAAAATCATTGACGACTAGACCGGCCTGCTGAATGATGGTGAGGGCTTGCTGTCCCAAGCCTTGGAGCTTATGCTCAAAGTAGGTGATGTGCTGGTAAAGGTCTCGGAGAAACCGACGCAAGGTTGTTGGGTCACTTATAACTTGTACTAGCTGGTGTTCGTGGACCCCAAAGGACTCTGTAAAGAGCTCCTGGCCCAGGGCAGCCAGCTCATGCTTAAAGTTCCAGGGCTTGCCGTTCAAAAGCTTGTCTTCGGCAAACTCCACTAGCCACTGCTGCAATTGTTGGTCCTGACTGGCTGAAGCCACCAAGTCATCGATGATAGTGGCCAGCACATGCCCCTGCTCTATCTCAATACGAAAGCCGCTCTGAAGCCCAAGCTCTTGGGCAAACCCTCGAATGATCTTTTGAAAAAAACTGTCAATGGTACTGACAGAAAAACGCGCATACTGGTGTAGGATGTTGGACAAGACGGCCTGAGCACGGCTTTGTAAAACGCCTCTACTCCACCCTTTGTCTTGTAGCAACGCCTCGGCCACTGGGCTGGGGATACCTTGGGCCAGGTTGTGCAGGTATGCCAGGATGCGCTGCTTCATCTCCTGGGTTGCCTGGTTGGTAAAGGTTACCGCCAAAATTTGGGCAAATCCTTCCGGGTGGTCTAGTGCTAGCTTAAGGTATTCACTAACCAAGGTATGGGTCTTGCCAGCACCCGCAGAAGAACGATATATTTTGAGTGTAGCCAATGGACTCTGTAACGCCAGCAATCAGTGTTATGATGGTCCCTCCACACAAAAGCGCCACGGACTTCTAACGCCAAGTACGCTCAAAATGCCCAAATTGCATTGCCTTCCCACGCAATATCATACTGCAGCAGCCTGCCAGGAAATATTCCGTTGGTATTTCCAATCATTACTTCCATCATGTTTCTCATTTTTTGCTATTGTTTGCCACGCCCTAGCAATAGATTACCCAGTTGTGAGGGAAAATAAAAATAATAGACTAGTGCTTCCGTCGGAAAAGACCGCCTAGAAAATCAACCCCTTCTCATGCTTTTTACCATAAGTAAAAAGCGCCCTGGTTTGCTACCGTGGGTATGCTAGCAAGCTATACCAAGCGCTGCACGATAAAACAAAGTAGCTATCATGCGAGAAATTCCTTTTTATATATCGCCTGTTAGTAGTGATTGCAGTGAAGCCATTGAATGCGTTACGAAGTAAAAAAATGTGAGAAATACATGATATGCTAACATCCAGCTCACTGTTGCTCTGCAGGCTACATTCTTTAAAAAAGAGAACGTACGCGATCAAAAAAACTTCGCTCTTTGCTACTAGGATTAGGCGCGAAGTTAGAGGCATCTTTTAAGGAAGCAAGTATTTCGTGCTCCTCTTTGGTAAGCTGTTGAGGCGTCCATACATGGACATGAATAAGTTGGTCCCCCTTGCCATAACTATTAATATCGCTGATGCCTTTGCCACGCAGCCGCAATACTTTGCCACTTTGGGTACCAGCGGGTATTTTTACCTTCGCCTTGCCTGCGATGGTAGGCACTTCTACCTCACTGCCCAAAGCTGCATCAATGATACTGATGTAGAGGTTGTAATGAACATTGTTATCCTCTCGCTTAAGAAGGTCATCTGCTTTTTCTTCGGTGAGAATCAACAAGTTGCCGGGTACGCCTCCACGGACAGGGACATTGCCCTTACTAGTCATAGATAGTTGCATGCCATCGCTAACACCAGCGGGAATCTGAAGATTGAGCACCTCTTCTTGCAAGAGCCTTCCTTCTCCCTGACAAGTGGTACAGGGTGCTGAGATGGTCTTTCCCTCTCCGTGGCAAGCGTTGCAGGGAGTAGTGGTCATGACTTGCCCTAGCATTGTATTGGCTACCTTGCGCATCTGGCCAGTGCCTTGACAAACACTGCAAGTAGCAATGGCGGTGCCGTCTTTAGCACCATTACCCCCACAGGTTGCGCAGGTAGCATACCGCTTTATTTTGATCTTCTTGTTAACGCCATTGGCGACTTCTTTGAGAGAGAGTTTAAGCTTAATGCGCAAGTCAGTCCCTTTGCGCACTCTTCGCTGTCCTTGACTAAAAAAGCTTTCGAACGGGCTACTGCTGCCAAAAATATCACTGAACTGTGTAAAGATGTCCTCCATATTCATCTCCGGACCTCTGCCTCCAGGGCCACGTACCCCCGCATGTCCAAAGCGATCATACTGCTGTTTTTTCTCAGTATGACTCAATACTTCATAGGCTTCAGCAGCCTCTTTAAACTTTTCCTCCGCTGCTTTATTATCAGGATTTTTATCAGGGTGATACTGAAGTGCAACCTTCCTGTAGGCTTTTTTGATCTCTTCAGGGCTTGCATTGCGCTCAACACCTAGTATTTCGTAATAATCTCTTTTGGTCATTATGCTCCGGTTACCACTTTAGCAAATCTCAAAACCTTCTCTTTCAACAAGTACCCTTTTTCAAGTACCTCTAACACTTTACCTTGCATTTCCTTGTCCTCTACAGGAATTTGTGTAACTGCCTCGTGGAGCTCAGCATCAAATGCTGTTCCTTTTTCTAGGGGCATGGGCTGGACTCCTTCTTGTTGCAATAGATGTGTCAGTTTTTCGTAAATTAGGCGGATACCTTCTTGCGTGGCTGGGGCAGTTGCATCGGTGGATTGCAAAGCCGCTAAAGCCCGTTCAAAGTCATCTACAATAGGCAATAACTTTTTGAGGACCCCCTCACCAGCTGCCTCTATCAAGGAGAACTTTTCCTTGGTAGCTCTTTTTCTGAAATTTTCAAACTCTGAATACAGCCTGAGGTACTTGTCATTCGCTGCTGCTAGGTCCTCTTGGGCTTTCTTAAGTGCCTGAGAGGGGTATTCTTGTCTGTTGTTCTCTTTTTCTTGAACTGGGGTAGCCTCTTGAGCTTCTTTGGGGGTTGACAGTTCTTTTTTCATATTTTTTTAACTTATGGGGGCCTCTAAAGAAAGAAAGTCATATGTCACCAGAGCAACTTTGTTGCCAAAAAGTATATAGCTGTCAGAATGACTTGCTTATTGCCTCAGTGTCTACAGTGTGTCAGAACAGCGCTAACAAGCAGTCGGGAGTAAGACTGACCAAAGGTATGTCTTTTATATAATTTTTTAGTCGCTGAAGGATTATTCTTCAGCTCAATCAACTCTATATAATACGTGATCTGGGAAGTGCTGCTGCAACAGTTTGAAACCTACCTACGCCTGGAACGCGCTTTATTGCCACAATCTGTGGTTGCTTACCTACAGGATGTTAATAAGCTATGGCGATTCCTGCAAAAAGACCATTTCTTCATCCAACCCCTGGCCGTGGAGACCCAACATCTACAAGCATTTCTGGTTCACCTACATACAACAGGCATGAGTGCTACGAGCCAAGCACGCATGCTGTCAGCAATCAGGTCCTTTTATAAGTTCCTTGTGCTCGAGGAGTACTTAACTGAAGATCCTGTTGCCCTGGTAGCAAGTCCTAAAATAGGACGCAAGCTTCCAACCACGCTAGAGGTCCATGAGATCGAAGCACTTTTTATGGCCATTGATCACTCCAAGCCCACGGGCATGCGCAACCGGGCCCTATTAGAAACGTTGTACAGTGCTGGCTTGCGTGTCTCTGAACTCATTGAGCTGAAGCTCAGTCACCTATATGCTGAAGAAGGCTTTTTACGCATCCTGGGAAAAGGAAATAAAGAGCGCTTAGTCCCCATAGGACAAATAGCTCTCAAGTACATACACCTATATATAGAAGAGATACGGTGCCGCCTTCCTCTCCAAAGAGACTTTGCCAATCATGTATTTTTGAATAGCAGAGGCGAGCGACTGACCCGTCATATGGTTTTTTTGATTGTTAAGGAATTAGCACATAAAACTGGGTTGAGAAAGTCCATCAGCCCTCACACCTTTCGACATGCTTTTGCTACGCACCTAATAGAGGGTGGTGCAGACCTGAGAGCTGTGCAAGAAATGCTAGGCCACCAGTCCATCACCACCACCGAGATTTATACCCACCTAGATCGACATTACCTCAAGCAGGTCATCCAGGAATTTCATCCTCGGAGTTAGGGAAAAGTGGCTGTCTGATACAGGTAAGCCTGGCGCCAGACACGGCAACCCTCTACGGCTGAAAGATGTAAAAAAATAGGCACATCGTCTTGGACAATAAACTTATCACGCGGCGATCGGCCTGTAAACTTCCCTGTATCGCACACCAGGGCTCCTTCTTGTGAGAGTACGCCTTCTTTTTTTTGGATTGCTTCTTCTACCAACACAGCTGGGCTCAGTTGCCAATGGGCCTCTCTTACATGTGCTAACGCCATTTTGCTCAGCCACCAGGCCCTGGTCTGTTCGTACGATTGCTGCATGAGGTGTCTAATTGCATTGAGTGCGCCAAAACTAAAGGAATGCGCACCAACTTACAAAGAGATAGGGGGCTCCCGAAGCAGCTTTTTCCCGTGTCCCCCTGTTGCTCCTAAGAACAAGGCCAAGATCCCCTCAGGGACAAGACCAGAAGCAAGATGG
>DCSL01000032.1:3820-3992 GCA_002325615.1 Amoebophilaceae bacterium UBA1467 | reverse complement strand
AAGTAAATCAAGGATGATTTTCAAGAATTTCTCCATGGTCTCATTTTAATTGTACGTTTGTGCTGCCCAACATGAAAAAATTAGGGAGCAGCCATTGGGAATACGCCCAGCACAGCAGTAGCAGCATCACTCGTTCCTCACAGCGCTGGTTGTAGTGTTATGACATAAGTGC
>DCSL01000032.1:0-3787 GCA_002325615.1 Amoebophilaceae bacterium UBA1467 | reverse complement strand
CATGCACTTCACTGGTGTCAATAGTAATTGGTATGTACTTTCCTTGGCGCCAAGATTCCACAAAACTCGTGTAGTGTGGGCTTCCTGGGTTGCCTGACTGGCCTCCTGGATAGATAAACCAACCTTTTGGCTGTGTGCCCAATGCTACTATCAACCGCATAGAGGCCCCTTTGTTCCCTTCATTGGCATTCAAAATATGGGTCCCTCCACTTATCTGCAGATTGTTTAAGCCAAAAGAAGCGATGTTAGCCAAGTGGTTGATAAACACTTGCCTGTAGTCACCCCATCGGTAAGGCTTCTGGTACATTGTTTGCCATGTTTCGAGCGCTTGCACGCCCGCTAAAAAGGCAGCATGAATCAAATCTCCTACTGTAGCATATTCCCCCAGGTCCAGGTGGGGGCTATCCGGGTGGTACGTTAAGATCTCTATGGTGCGGTAAAAACAAGGCGTTGGCACAGGCCATTGCGCACTTTTGAGTGATCTCCAAAGCATTTCATTCAGCTGGTCTTGCGTCGCTTGAAAGATAGAGGGGGCTAGCTGGTCTCCTTCATTACGATAATCCCAGGCCAGGAGCGTCTGATAAGCAATTTTTTGCCCCTCGTTAAGCTGATTTGTATCTACATGCTTGAGTAGCAATGGCAAGCCTTCTTGCGCAGCTAGGTTATAGCTGTCATTTTGCAATTGCATCATGGCCGTTTCGTCGATTGTATTGAGTTTGTTCAAAACCTGATTAGCCCTTCTGTTGCGATAGTGCTCCTCTTTGTAATGGTGGTAATGATACGGGTAGTACTTGTCTGTGGAGCGCTCGTTGGCCGAACTGACGTAGCCACTAGCAGGGTTCAGAATTTTAGGGCTGTGGTCCTGAGGAATAAAACCTTGCCACTCGTAGGCTGCTGTGTTCCCTGGCATAATGAATCTTCCTTGTTCTTTCCACTGGATCGGAACCCGCCCTGCTACGTACATAGCGATGTCGTTGTTAGCAGCAGCGAAGGCAAAGTTTTGACTGGGAACATAATAATGTTGGAATGCATTCTCAAAATCTTCAAAATTTTTGGCCCTATTTAAGAGATAAAAAGTCAGCAACTCTTGGCCAGGGTGATGCCCTAGCCACTTCATGGCTAAATTACTCTGCCCCTCATAACCTGGAAACTGGGCATCATATACCACAGGACCAAAGTGGGTGTATATGACCGTGTCATAAAAGCTATCGCTGCCCCTTACCTTAATCTCCTCTGTTACAAACTGTGATTTTAAGAGCAGGTTATCATAGTAGTACTCCTGCTTGGTCTCATCCTTAAAGTCAACAACATGCCAATTCTTCACATTCCTAGCTGCATTAGTAACCCCCCAAGCAATGGATTCATTAAATCCTACCGCTACTGCTGGAAGTCCTGGGATAGTACCTCCAAACACATTGACATTGGGAGACTGCAAGTGCATGCCGTACCAAATCGCAGGCAGTTGCATGACCAAGTGGGGGTCATTAGCCAGATAAGGGGTGCCCGTGACAGTCTTTTTTCCGGACACTGCCCAATTGTTGCTTCCACTGGCCCGGTTGACCTGTGGTTGCTTGATCTGGTTGAGTTGCTGCGGTATGGGCAAGGAAGAGGGGAGAGACTGAACAGCAATTGGCTTAAACTTCCACGGCGTATTTTTGGGAATCACAGGTTCTGCTTTTTCAAAATAAGCCGGGAAGAGAAAGTCAAATTTTTCTTTGCCCAGTTGTTGCAAGGCGTTGGTATTTTCTATACTCTCATCGCCCCCACAGAGGTCGTCGATCATCTGCACCATCATCAAGGCAACTTTTAGGGGTGTCCAGGGTTCGGGGCGGTAGTCAAGAAGCTTGTATTCGAGAGGCAAGTCTTCGTAAGACAATGCATGGATGTAGGCATTAACGCCTGTCACATAAGCCTGCACAATGTTGTGCAGCGTGTTATCCTTTTCGATTTGTGCTAGGGCATTATTGGCGGCATATAGATTGCCCTTGCGGCGTTGCAACCGATCAAAATCAAGCGCCTTTGATCCCACAATTTCTGATATCCGGCCTGCTGCTGCATAGGTCTGAAAGTCCATTTGCCACAGTCGATGGAATGCCGTGACATAGCCTTGTGCAAAGTATAGGTCTGCATCATTGTGTGCGGTGATGTGCGGAATCAAGTGTTCGTCAAATCGGACAGTGACGCGCTCTTGTAGCCCAGACAGAGACAGACTTTTTGGTAGGTTGATAGCCTGGGTTTCTGCGTTTTTCCAAACGCCCCGAAAAGGATCTAAAAATTTACCTAGTGGGGGCAAGTTGCTCACCCTGACATTGAGTAGTGTAGTGAGCGATAGGGTGAGTACAACAACAAAAAATGGGTATTTCTTATTCATGATGGCCTATTATAGCTAGCGATTGTACTGAGGCTGTGTGTACAGCCTCAGCTGTTGAAGCAACAGGAGTGAAAAAGTAATGATTTTTGGCTTTTGTGAGGGATTGTGTGCAGGCACAGCTGTTGTCTCTGCATTGCTAACACAGCTTTTTCCATCCTCCTCTTCTCTAAGCTCCTGGACATAAAAAAAGCCCGAGACGTTCGCTCTCGGACTATCCGGGTATAGTTTCTGGCTGCTAAAGCTCAAACCCAACTACTGCTTGCACGCGGTGTGCATCTTCTGAATACCCGGCGATATTCTTTCTTACACCCAATAGGTATTCAGCGCCAATTTTGACCTGTTCCGTAGGATGGTAGAAGAGGTTGACAGAACCAGCATGCCCGCATTGATAAGCGTCCTCTCCTCTTTCGGTATCCACCGCGGACACAACTCTATAGGCTGCCTCCGAGCGTAATTTAGGTAGCCATTTATGTGCTACGCCCATACCCACACCCCAAGCATCCAATGTCTCGCGCGCTGATGCTTCGTTTCCTGTCGCATAAACTGTATTGACCTCCTTTTCCAAATCTCCTAAATCTGCCATATAGCTGCCTATGCCTTGGCCATAGATGCCTTGTAGTTTGAGGGTAGTTTGTTCAGGAACTAGGTGGTATGCCGTGCCTATGTTAATACCCCAAGTGGGTATGTAAATATCTAGCTTGGTGTTTGTGTTGCGGTACTCCAAAACTCTAAACAACCCACCTAGTTGTACATGCCATAATTTTCCTTGTTCATACCTCACATTAGCACTCAAGGCAGGTATGTTTTTATGGGTTCTCAAGGGTTTCTTATCTTGATCAGCCTTTTTTTCTTTTGGATAGATCACTAAATCTGGCGCCTGTTCAATCGCTACAGTCAATCCGCAAAATGGGTTCAGTGGGTGTTGCCATCGCACCTGCACAAATCTCCCGCCTACTAGGTCACAAGCATCTGGATCGCAGAAGTTGGTGATAGCTTGCCCTATCCTGAATCCTTTAAAGTCCGCATATACATTTTTGAGCCCTAGTTCTTTTTTTAGGTGGGTTTGTACCACGAGCTTTATGACCTCTCCTTCCGCTAGAGGCAATTCTTTTTCTATGCTTAACACTGCACTGGGGATATCGAAAAGAAATCGCTCCCTATTATTGGGATCACTTTGCATGGGAATGGTCGCAGGCCCAAAATCAGGCGCCGCATAGCAATTTTTGAAGCCATAGGCCCCACGTACTTCAACCGAGGCTTTCACCTTCAGCGTGCTACTAGGGTTGCCTTCGGGGCTTTGTTTATGATTCTGCGCAGCAACCAGGTTGCTAGTACCTACCAGCAGCCCCGTGAGCCACAGTAATTGTTGTAAATTTTTTTTGTGCATGGTCTTTTTTTTAAGGCTTATAGCTCAAT
>DCSL01000023.1 GCA_002325615.1 Amoebophilaceae bacterium UBA1467 | reverse complement strand
ATAAGTTGTACACATATGCAATGGAGTTTACGTAGTTTTTGTCTTTAGGTTAACAATATCGTATCAAATAGTCAAGTATGCTGTGCAAGAATCAATGATAAATCATTTAATTCTTTCCAATGCCTTCCAAAATTTTCCTTCCAGCTTCATTTATCATGGTACGAATACCCTGCCGCTCACTTGCGCTGACGCCTATTAGCAAATAATTCACGGTGGTACTCTTTCCTGTACTGACGTTGCCAAAGACCTGGGGACTTCTTGACAGCAATTGATCAGGGCGATATTGTGGATAGGGTCAAGCGCTTGCTTAGGGTTGACTAGCTTCCTGTCTAAGATTTCCTGCATGTATAGCGGATTTCGCTACTTTACATGTTGTTAAAGATTGTGTCTTTGAACCTTGATTTAGTACGTTGGTCTGTTTAATGCCACGTCTATCATCCCCATCAGAGACGAATTATGCTTATGCGTATAAAAAATTGCACTACTGCGTACCCCATTGGCTATTTATATTCGTTCGTATGGGCCACCAAAATAAGCAAGTAGCTATCAAAGGGTTAGGACGTCTGGCGTATCAAGAGGCATGGGCCATACAAGAGGCGTTGTTTAATGAGATCGTTGCCATCAAGCTAGAAAATAGAAAGCTGGATGCATCCCACCAAAAACTTACGCCTAATTACCTCCTCTTTTGCGAACACCCACATGTGTATACACTGGGCAAAAGTGGCACTGCTGCACACTTGCTAGCCAGTGAGGCTACGCTCCGGGCTCAGGGAGTCTCTTTGTATGCCACCAATCGTGGTGGGGACATGACCTACCATGGCCCTGGCCAGCTTGTGGTTTATCCTATCCTGGATCTGGAGAATTTTTTTATGGATATACATCGCTACCTAAGATTTTTGGAAGAAGCAGTGATCGCAATACTCAAGGACTTTGGCCTTTTGGGAGGGAGGATTCAGGGACTTACTGGGGTGTGGATCGATCATGAGGATGGCCCAAGTGCACGAAAGGTTTGTGCAATAGGAGTCAGGACCAGCCGCTGGGTGACAATGCATGGCTTGGCGTTGAATGTCAATACAGACCTGCGCTATTTTGATCAGATTATCCCTTGTGGCATTCAAGATAAAAAGGTGACTTCTATGGCTGCCGTATTAGGTGCACAACAAGACTTGCAGACAGTCGCACAAAGTTTAGAGCAGCATATGATGCGTCTATTTGGGATGGAACTAGTGAGATGCTAGCCACAAAGCCATGTTTACACATTGAGCCTTATGGACGCACTAGATCTAAAGTATGCCAGGCAACGTTTCCTGGACCTATATTCACCCTGCCTAACTAAGCAAGACAGTAAGTACCTCGTCTATCCTAGCCATGGGCTTAATGGCAATTTCGGAATCTTGCATGGACAATCCTTTCTGGTTGTATTGGGAAATAAAAATTGTTTTGAAACCCAGTTTGGCTGCTTCGGCAATGCGTTGCTCTACCCGACTAACACCTCTGATTTCTCCACCTAGCCCCACTTCTGCAGCAAAGCAGTAGTCTTGGGGAAGGACTTGGTCTTGTAAGGAAGAAACCAACGCCATGCACACGGCTAGGTCCAGGGCAGGATCTTCTACGCTGAGTCCACCTGCTATGTTCAAAAATACATCCTGAGTGCCTATCCGTAAGCCTACTCTTTTCTCTATAACGGCCAGGAGCATGTTCAAACGCTTGGTATCAAAGCCTGTGGTACTGCGCTGAGCAGTGCCATAGGTAGCAGGGCTGACCAGCGCTTGTAGCTCGATGAGTAGCGAACGATTGCCCTCTAAGGAAGCACCAATAGCCATGCCGCTTAGGCCTTGCTCCCGCTGTGAAATGAGTAACTCAGAGGGGTTGGTAACTTCGCGCAAACCATTGTGGCGCATTTCATAGATGCCAAGTTCAGCAGTGGCGCCGAATCTATTTTTGATCGTCCTCACGATCCGATAGGCCAAGTGGCGGTCTCCTTCAAATTGCAAGACTGTATCTACCATGTGCTCCAAGACCTTGGGCCCTGCTAGGTGACCTTCCTTGGTGATATGCCCAATGAGAAAAACTGGGGTATTGGTAGACTTGGCGTAGCGGAGGAGCGAGGCAGTGCAATCTCTTACTTGTACCACACTACCCGCAGCCGATTCGATGTGCTGTGCGTGCAGTGTTTGGATGGAGTCAATGATGAGTAGAGAGGGTTTGAGCTGGCTTATCTGCTGAAAGACGTTTTGTAAGGAGGTTTCGTTAAGCACATAGCAGCTTTCTGATTGGTATCCCATCCGTGCTGCACGCATTTTGATTTGCGCTTCGCTCTCTTCTCCCGAAACATAAAGTACCTTCTCCAATGGGATTGTCAAGGCAATTTGTAGCAGGAGAGTAGACTTGCCAATACCAGGTTCACCTCCGATAAGTACTAAGGATCCTGGTACGATGCCCCCGCCCAATACACGACTAAACTCTTTGTCTGGACACAGAATGCGGTTTTGGGCGTGGTAGTTGATATTTTGTAGCAGCTTGGGCTTATTGGGGTCAGGGGCATGGGCTGGGCTCTCAGCAATCCAGGGTGCAGCGGATAACTGCTTAGGGGGCACTGCTTCTTCAACAATGGTATTCCATGCCTGACAAGCAGCGCATCTGCCCTGCCACTTGGGATATTGTGCACCACAGTGTTGGCAGTAAAAAGTGGTTGGTATCTTTTTCAATTGCGTTATTGTACCGTGAGGTCTTGTACTGTTTTGATCACTAAATCAGGCTCATAGCCTTTTTGAAGCAAATAATTCGTCAACTTTTGTCTTGTCTGTATAGAGGTTGCTCCAGCTAGAGACTGCTTTTTTCGGTCAGCTACATAACGCAGGCTCTGGAGGTAGTCAGCATTTTCTATCTTAGCCATCCCCTTTTGAATCAGTGCTTGGTCCAAACCTTTCTCGGTGAGGGCAGCAAATATTTTTCTTTTGCCCCAATGCTTGCCCAAAAATCTCCCCCTGATGAATGCTTCTACGTAGCGTTCCTCGTCAAGGAAATGATTTACCTTTAATGTCTGGATAATACGCTCTTCTGCCTTTTTCTCTACCCCCCATGCACGCAGCTTGTTCTGTATCTCTTTTTCTGTACGCTCTTGATAGCCACAGTATTTCGTAGCCTTTTGGTAGAGAATATCCTCCTGATCTAGAATCATGCTGATCTTTTACACTGTAGGGAGCGTATGCCTCCTCTGCCTGTTTTTAGTAAATATTTTAATCAGCATTGCCCCGATGGTTAAAAAGAATGATGTCCAAAGTGCTACGTTAGCTATATAGTTGCTGTGCTGAACGTAAAAAGTGAGCGTTGAGTTGGCTTGTAGGGTATGCCTCATGGCAGCTTGGTCTTCATACCGAGTAGCTTGCAAAATATCACCCCGTTGGTTGATAAAAGCCGATATACCTTTGAGAGCGGATCTAGCAATACTTCTTCTGCTCTCAATGGCCGTTAGTCGGGTATAATGGAAATGTTGTTGGTAACCTGGCGTGTTTTGCCACCAACCATCAATGGTCATCGAGAAGATTAAAGAAGCGCCCATGCGCACAAACTCGGCCAAGTAGTCACCATAGACAGATTCATAGCATATTATCGGGGCAATGCCCATGCCTTCTCTATTGAAAAATACGCTAGGGCGATCTTGCCTCCCGAGAGAGCTTAGTCTACCTCTTAAATCAGGCGTTAGTACATTAGGGACGTTTAAGCTGTAGATATACGGAACAAGTTCTACGCCTGGTACAAGTTTCGACTTGTGGTAGGTAGCCAGCGTACCTTGGTTACCCAAAAAAAGCGCAGTGTTAAAAACATCGTAGTAGCCGTGTCGATGGCTAAAGCGTGCGGTTTTTGTGGCTTTGCTATTGCCGTAGCCTACGAGAGAATTAAGTCCCACCAGTAAAGATAGCTGAGGGTATAACCGCTTAAAACTAACCAAGCGATCAACGAGCGGATACTCACTCAATATTTGTTCATCCAACAAACTATCGATGGCTATCTCCGGCCAAACTAAAAATTGCGTTTTTGCGGTGAGCTGCGTTTCAGAAAGCTGAATAAAGTACTCCATCCGCTCTTGTGTAGAAAGCACTTCTCCTGTACTGACAAATGCGCCTGTATAGGGATTAATATTGGGTTGCATGACGACTACCTCTGCTTCCTCGCCTTGCTCTTGATAAGTCCAGTACCTGTAATAGCTACAAAATATAGGGAGCACCATCCAGCAGCCAACCACACCGCCAAGCCACCATTTTGCTGATTTTTTTTTACTAGATAAGAGGTAACCGAGCAGTAGGTTAGCAACGATGACCCAAACAGTGCCGCCTAAAGCACCGGTATATTCATACCATTGCACCCACTCAGGCCAGCAAGCAAAGCCATTCCCAAGATTGAGCCATGGAAAAGAAAGCTCCCATTGCAG
>DCSL01000013.1 GCA_002325615.1 Amoebophilaceae bacterium UBA1467 | reverse complement strand
ACCACAGCTGTTATGCTTGCTGCTGGCATTTTGCTATCTTGCGAGTCCTTATGAACTACTTAGCATGGATGCTCGGTCCAGCAAGCACTGTGAGTGCCTTGGGCGCGCAATTACTGACTGTGTTGCAGCAGGAAAGTCCCCCTTGCAGACCTCTAGAAGATAATATACGCACGGCATTAGGCTTGCTGACGGTCCTGGCTGGCACGGGCATGCTTCTCTTTGTAGGTGGATTCTTGTTGAGCAAAACCCGATTCTTGCGCCGCATGGCGCTCTCTACTGTACAAGCCACGCACCAAGGCTATACGGCCCGCACTCACCCAGACAGCCTGATAGGACTACAAGGCATTGCGCAGACCCCTTTGCGTCCAGCTGGCAAAGCAATGATTCGTGGCACTTACTACGATGTTAGCACCCTAGGAACCTATGTAGCACCCGGAACAGCTGTGGTGGTTACTGGCGTAGCAGGAACTTCTCTAACTGTTCAGGCCATCCATCAGGTGTAGCTGTCTCGCCACCTTATGAACCACACACTTGTTCTACAAAGCGTACTAGACAACCTAGCCAGCTGCCCGCTGTTGTTACCCGAAATATTAGTAACTACCACGCTGGGGGTTATTCTGGTACTGGCTTTTTTGATGCCTCGGTATCAGCGCTATTGGCTCTCTCCTGTGGCTTTTTTGGGTACTTCCCTGGCCTGGTGCGGTAAATATTGGCTGGGAAGTCATCTAGAACTTCGCCCTGCACTTCTTTTGTTTAATCAGCTCTTGGTACTCGATCTATTAGCTGTTTTTTTCTGCTTGCTCTTGCTCAGTATCACCCTGTTTATGCTGCTGCTTGCCCCTCCTCAATCACACCGAGCAAGCTACAGTCCAGCCTACGTGGTATTAATATTGGGGACATTGTTAGGTAGCTGCTTGTTGGTCATGGCTTGCCACTGGCTCACCATCTACCTAAGTTTGACACTCCTTTCGCTAGCTTCTGCACTCCTTATAGGCAGCCAAAAAACGCCACGCAGTGCGGAAGCTAGCCTAAAGTACATGCTCTACAGCATGACCACTACTGCTGTAATGCTCTGGGGAATGGCTTATTTCTATGGATTCACAGGCACGCTAGCGCTTATCCATCCAAGCCTGGAACTCAGTTTACAGACCGTGCCTGGATACATCGTATTGACTAGTCTCTTACTCTGTTTCAGTGGTGTCCTCTTGGTGGTAGCTGCTGTTCCTTATCATTTTTGGGTACCTGACGTGTACCAAGGGGCATCTGCTGCTGCAGTCGCGTACTTGTCTACAGTGCCTAAACTAGCCTCTGTGGCGGTCTTACTGCGGCTTTTTCATCAACTCTTGCCACAGCTAGGTCCTGTGCTCCAGGAGCATGCGCAGCATGGTATGGCTATCCTGGCCCTACTGACTATCACGGTGGGCAATGCTGCCGCCCTCCTGAAAAACAATCTCCAGCGGCTGATGGCTTATGGGAGCATAGCACAAGGCGGTTTGCTCATGGCAGGGATTGCAGCCTCTCCAAGCAGCCAGGTAGGAGTGCTGTACTACAGTGCTGTCTATGGGGTAATGGGTTTGGCTGTTTGGGTGGGCATCAAGATACTACAGCACCTGACAAACGGTGTACATCTCCAAGATTTTGCGGGACTTGGCAAGCAATTTCCAGTACTGGGCAGCGGTATCACCTTGGTGGTACTTTCACTCATTGGCTTGCCCCCTACCGCAGGCTTCACAGGCAAGTTGTTGCTCTTTACAGCACTTTGGGAGCATATGCAACGTACTGGCAGTTTGTTATTTGTGGCCTTGTTGGTGGCTAGCCTGCTAAGTACTGTCTTTTCGCTGTACTATTACCTCAAGCTGCCTTACGTGTTGTTTTGCAAAGCTGCCCAAACACCTACTGCTACACCCAGTATCAATCAGGCTGATCGAATTATCTTATGGTGCCTTTCTGCTCTACTTTTGGTGGGCTTCTTTGCTGCCAGCAGCTTGCTAGAGATGCTTGGTAGCTGGCTGAATTGAGTCGGGTACCAGTGGCTACTGGGAGAGGATCCAGGTATTTGCGATAACAACTACCTTAGCTTTGGGCAGTTGTGCAGGGGCTAGCTACCGCACGGTATTCTTCCTAAGATTGCTACCTAGGCGCTTTCGTCGGTCTTTTGTATTGCTAAGTTTTTTCGCTGCTGCCTGACGTTGGTTTTTTCGGGCTTCAGCACTGTCTCTTGCTGAGACTGAGTCATGGTCTGCACCAAGCTCTTCCGTTCTTTTATCTTCTTCGGGGTCTTTACCAAAACTGACCTGAATGCCTAGGTCTAGGTGGAAAGCTACCTGGTGAAGCTTTACTGACGCCTGGGCATCGGCTATACTTGAAGGCGTATCATCGTGAATTTTCCAGTCACCCGACAAACGCGTCAGAAACCTAAAATAATTATTAAGCCTTCGCTCGTAGGCTACTCCTGCACCCAATAACCAGCCATCATAAAGATGGCCTTTGCCGCCAAACAGGTGATTGAGGGTAGCACCTGCATTGTAGTTTCTGCCTACCTGTAAGTCCACTATAACGTCTTGATGGGGCTCATGGATAACTTTGAATCCCATTAATCCAAACCAGGCAATATTGTAAAACCATTCGTGGTCAAGCTTCACCTTAAACGGCTTCAGACTAGATGCGTTTTCCTTGGGCGTCAACTCTTTCAAATGATTAATTTCAAGCTCACATCCAGCACCTATTCTGAGGCGCTTGAAAAATGTATAATGGGTAAACAGCTTGATGGGTATATTCCATCCTATCCCCCGAAAGACAATCTTTTTGCCGATGTCTGTTTTCCTGATACCTAATTTCCCTTGAGAGCCAGCCTCGGGATCACCACACTCTGTGTAACCTGCTCCAAACCAATTGATCTGGTAGCTTTTTTTGTCTTGCTTTCCTGGTGCAGTTTGTAAGAAAAAGACTCCATCACGTTCTGTGATGCTGCAGTGGGCGATTTTGCTTTGATACAAAGTAGGACCAGCACCTACACTAAGGCCCAAAGCAAAATTTTTCCAAAACCTGGAAGACTTTTGGGGCACTGTTGCTGCCTCTGTACTTTCTGTGGCAGCCAGTTTTCCTAGCCTATAACCATGATCGCGTATATCCACTTTGTACCAACAGTCTGTCACCGCATCATACGCCCAGAAGCTATGGTAAATGTACCGGTCTTCTCGCTGCACTGTGGTATCCTCCAATATATTGACCGTTTCAAAACCCTCGATGGTAGACCACTTGCCTGTAGCAGGGTCATAGGACTGGAAAATTCTGAGCTTATCAAAATCGCGCACCACAGGCACAGGCTCAGCACTTGATGAAGGGGCATTTTTACTAACCTGCGCAGTACTTTTTTGAGTTTTAGTGCCTAGATTGACAGCCTTATGAGCAGCAGCATCTTGCGCAAAAGAAACAAAAATTAGCACGAAAAAACCACGTTTCAGCATCGGAGTTAGTATAGCCATTGTGTAAAAACTTGCGATAAAATTACGGACCTTACATAGGTTGTCGTTAAAAGCGGAGTTAGGTATTTCCCCTGATAATCTACAAGCAGTAGTTTCTTGTCTATTATATATCGCGGGGTACATCTTCTCCTAAAGAGAGTTGTGACTGCAGCACTATTTGCATGCCTACAAAGGTTTGGACCGGTCAACAGCAGCAGTTTGGCTTGGCTGTGCTTTGCCTGGTGTACAAATAGTTTCTGCTACTTTTGGATTTTACTGTGTAGACCATTAATATTGCAGGAGTATGTGAAAGCGGCGGTGGCTTTTTTGCAGGGGGGAATCTTAGACAACTTAATAAAGACTCTATTATGAAAATAAATAAAATAGTACTAGCACTAGGAAGTGCTTTGATGCTTTTTGCGACTACGTTGAACGCGCAGGAGCAGCCCTGGGGTTTCGGTGCGAAAGTAGGTGGTAGTATGTCTTGGCTCAAAGGGCTTGACGAGCTGTATCCAAAAAAGGTGGGCAACAACGACTTGAACCATGACGCTTCTGGAAAATTTTTTGTTACAGGAGGTTTTACTGCAGGGTATGCGTTTCATGAAAACGTAGGTGTTGGACTCGAATTGCTTTACGCTAGACTAGGTGGCGAGTTGGAAACGTCACAAAAGTTGTCTAGCAATGCAACAGATACTGAGAAAAAAAATAATAAAACAAGGGCGTTGCGTATACATTCACACAATCTAGCAATACCCGTGATGCTGAAACTGTTCCCTATGGGTTGCGATCCTGACGAAGGGATTCTAACCGTAGATCTAGGTGTTCAAGCTGTAATGCCGATAGCTGTCACTTTTGAGAAAAAGAGATCCGGGGACAACGCTACATTCGAGACGTTCAAAGACACAGATGATAAAGAAATTGACAAGAATAAGAACGTCAATTCATTCACAATAGATGGTATCGCTGGCATAGGCTACGAATTTCCTGAAATTGGCCTAACTTTGGAAGGAAGGTATCATTTTGGATTTATGGATTTCTTCAAAGATGATGCTGAATCCAAAACCTACAGAAAAGATAAGCTAGGCATGGGATACGACAAAAATGTAAGCAATCATTATGCAACAGTATCTCTAGGGTACAATTTTGCGGGATTGCTAATGGACTAACTTTCTGTCCGCCTTTTTGAATAGTAATAGAAAAAGCTGACTTTGGGTTGGCTTTTTCATTATATCTGCTCCTGCAGAGTGTCAAGCAATACATGCCCAACGCCTCCTATGATCCCCCCATCGCTCTCTATTTCTATGGGGCTAATCAACTTACCCCGTCATGAAGCACTTCTACTTATGGTAGCTGGCATACCAGTATCAGTGCTGCATGCCAAGTACGCAAAGAGTAGATAATGGTCTCAAAGCCGGAGCCAACTTTGTGCTCCTGCTCACGCCAGCGGGGGATATTGTGCAGGAGTAGCTTCTGACATCATCGTATAAATTCGATCAATGATTGTCTCCACGTTGGGCTTAGAAAAATAGTTGCCATCGTCTGCATAGGCAGGGCGGTGTTCTTGGCTAGAGATGGTGGCCGGTGGAGCATCCAAGTAGCGGTAACCTTGTTGCTCTTCTAAAACTTTTTGGAGCATATAGGCCGTTGTTCCACCTGGTACATCCTCGTCTGCAAAGACAATGCGGTTAGTTTTTTGCAACGAAGCAACGATTGTATGCTGCAGGTCAAAAGGCAGGAGTGTTTGCACATCGATTACTTCGCAATCAATGCCCAACGTTGCCAAGATTTCAGCAGCCTCTAATACAATGAGGCACATGGCGCCATACGTCACAATGGTCACGTCAGTACCAGTACGGAGGGTTTCTGGCCTGCCCAGAGGAACCGTGAAGCTAGCAATGTTGGTAGGCATGGGTTCTTTAAGGCGGTAGCCATTCAGGCACTCGATGAGAAGCGCTGGATCGTCGGCCTGTAGCAGGGTGTTGTAGAAACCAGCTGCCTGGGTCATGTTGCGAGGCACAAGCACATAAATGCCCCGGATATTGTGGATGATACCTGCCAAGTAGGACCCGGAATGCCAAATACCCTCGAGCCGATGACCTCGGGTACGAATGATGACTGGGGATTTTTGGCCACCTCGGGTGCGGTACTGCAGGGTGGCTAGGTCGTCCATCATGATCTGAAGTGCGTAGGGCAAGTAGTCTAAGTATTGTATTTCTACAAGAGGCCTCAGGCCACGCAGGGCTGCCCCAATACCTTGTCCTAAAATTGTACACTCTCGAATGCCTGTGTCGGTGACCCTGAGGCAGCCGTATTTTTTTTGTAGACCAGCAAAGGCCTGGTTAACATCTCCTATTCTTCCAACGTCTTCACCAATGACAAAAACCCGAGGATCACGCTGAAGCATGGCGTCAAAACAGGCTTGCAAAATTTCTCGTCCATCTACCCACGGGGCATCTGGGGCAATGATGGGTTTGACTTCGGGCACATGCAGGGCAGCTTCTTGGGACGCGCTATGCAGGTGGGAATTGAAGCGGCCTTGGTTGGCTTGAGTATTTCTTTGTAACCAGGCCATCAAGGGCTTTTTGACTATGTAAGGTACGTCTCGAAGAAGGTATAGTGCTTGTTTGACAGCCCTGAAAGCGTGTAACCTGGTGGGCTGGCGCGTAGTGCGCAACGCCTCTAGCAATGTGGCCATGGGTTGGTTGGCTGCGCCTGTGGCTAGTACATCTTGGAGCAAGCTAATGGCTTGATGATGGTCTTGTTGAATGTCATCTTGAAAAGCTTTCCAGGCTGCATTTTTTTGTTGTTGGGCCTCTTCATAGGCTTCCTGCTCTATGGTATCTAGCTGCGCAATACTGGCCAGGTCGCAAGCCAAAATCCACTCGCGCATCTTCTTAATACAGTCGTGCGCTGCTTCCCAGGCCAGGCGTTCTTTGGATTTATAGCGCTCGTGAGAGCCAGAGGTGGAATGACCTTGGGGCTGGGTCATCTCTTTAACGTGAATCAGGATAGGAACGTGCGCTTGGCGGCATATATGGGCGGCTTTTTGATAGATAGCACACAAGCCCGCATAGTCCCAGCCTTTGACCGTAAAAATATCGTAGCCTTGTTCGTTGGGGGTACGTTGAAAGCCACTGAGTATTTTGGAAATGTCTTCTTTGGTGGTATGGTACTCCTGGGGTACCGAGATTCCGTAGTCATCGTCCCAAACAGAAAGCAACATGGGCACCTGGAGTACGCCAGCAGCATTGATAGCTTCAAAGAACATGCCTTCTGAAGTGGCGGCATTGCCAATGGTACCAAACGCGATCTCGTTGCCCTGGCAGGAAAAATCTTGGAAGGCTATTAGCTGGGGATTTTCTCTGTAGAGCTTAGAGGCATAGGCCAGGCCTACTAGGCGTGGCATTTGGGAGCCATTGGAAGAAACATCAGCAGCTACGTTCTTGTGCTGGGTCAGCTTTTTCCACTGTCCTTGGTCATCTAGCAAGCGGGTAGCAAAATGGCTATTCATCATTCTGCCTGCTGAGGCAGGGTCTGCTTCTACAGAGGCATGGGCATAGAGTTGGGCAAAGTATTGTTGGATAGTCAGGGCACCAATGGCCATCATAAAGGTCTGGTCACGGTAATAGCCAGACCGAAAATCGCCTGCTTGGAAGACTTTGGCCAGGGCCAACTGGGCTACTTCTTTGCCGTCACCAAAGATGCCAAATTTGGCTTTGCCCATAAAAACTTCTCTGCGGCCCAAGAGGCTAGCCGCACGGCTTTCGCAGGCCAGGCGGTAATCGGCGAGGGCATCAGGCCATTGGGTAGTTGAACGGTGGGGTATTCGACTCATCTAGTGATTGTGGGACTTTGTCATGGAGATAATTTGCTGCAACGCCGAATGAACATCAAGCGTAGACGCTTAGGCCTTCTTCGATGATTGAGTGACCCAATGCCAATGAAAAATAACAAGCAAGCCTATAAGCCGGGTTCTGTATGTTAGCACAAGGCCAACATGCTTACCATTTATCTGGGACTGTGATCACTCACAGCCTCTATCAGCCTACCCATACTGCCTTTCAATGTGCGAAACACAAGCGAGCCACCTGTGACCCTATGATAGAGATGCAGTATTTATTTGGCCTTTCAACCCCTAAGGTTTACCGTGCCTTCGCTGTCACCAGCCAAGCGGTGGGCACTTACTCCACCTTTTCACCCTTACTCTGCTTAAAGCAAAGCGGTTTATTTTCTGTGGCACTAGCTGTCACCTGGCTTTGAGACCAGGCGCCTTCCTGTTAGGAAGTAGGGTGCTCTGCGTTGCCCGGACTTTCCTCCCTGGGTTACCCAAGGCGGTAAGCCAGCTTACTTGTATACTCAGTAGCTAAACCAACCTCATCATACGTTTCCAGCGTATCTTGCCTAAAAACTGCTTGTTGGGATCCAGCGAAAATAAGATAAAAACTGCTTTCCCCACAACATGGTCTTGGGGCACAAAGCTCCAGCAGCGCGCGTCCTCTGAATTGTGCCGGTTGTCGCCCATCATAAAGTAATAATCTTGCCGAAAGGTATAAGCTTCTACCTGCTGGCCATCAATCCAGAGCTGATTGTTATCGATTTGAACTTCTTTGTGGCCTTCATGGTAAGTGATGACACGTTCGTACTGCGCCAAATTTTTTTCGTTGATTAGAATAGTCACACCTTTGGCGGGCACAGTAATGGGTCCAAAGTGATCTCTATTCCAGGGACAAGTTGTGCTACTGGGATATATCTGTGGATCTGCCATTCCTTGGGGCATCACCATGCAGTGCACTTCCTGAATGGAGGCAAGTTTTTCTAGCTGTGTAGCTGTATCAGGAGTAGTATGCACTAAGTATCCTGCTTGTACAGGAAAGTATTCACGAATGGCATATTGCCTGAAAAACCGATCTTGGAGTGTGGTTGTCGTTTTAAGGTAATAGCAGTATTGTAGTCCTAGATACTGTGGTTGTGGCTCATTATTGACGTATACTTGTGCATCATGGATTCGGAGTACATCTCCCGGTAGCCCTACACAACGTTTGATGTAATAGGTACGCAAGTCGATAGGTCTATCTAATTCCATGGGATAGTTAAAAACTACTTTGTCGCCTCTCTTAATACGAGAGTAACCAGGCAACCGGTACATAGGAAGCTGAATCCAGTCCAGGTAAGAAGGAATTCCTGTGCTGCCAATTGTTTGATGGGTCAAAGGAATTTGTAGCAGCGTTTTAGGGGTACGCGCCCCATAGTGCAGCTTACTTACAAAAATAAAGTCGCCAGTAAGCAAAGTTTGCTCCATAGAGGAGCTAGGGATGGTAAAAGCTTCTAGGGCCAGCCAACGAACGATGCTAGCAACAACCACAGCAAATACCAAGGCATTGAGCCACTCTCGGGGCTTAGAGATTTGTTGAGGTGGTGCTTTCTTAGAAAACTTCATTGAGTACGTCGTTGAGGAAAAAATAGGTGCTTGTCATTCATCCTTAGCAATCGTCTAACCGCAGAAAATCTTCCATGCCTAAAATACCTTGCTTGTCTTGGATCCACTCTGCTACCAAAACAACGCCCAGGGCAAAGCCTTCTCGACTATGGGCTGTATGTTTGAGCTCCAATGTGTCTGGTGGAGCGGTGTAAGTGATCGTATGCGTTCCAGGCACATCTGGTTCTCTTTTGACCAGAATACCTAGACTGTCTTTTTGTTGTGCAGGAAAAATTTCCCATCTATTCTTACGATGCATGTTTTGAATAATGCCTTCAGCAAGCGCAATGGCTGTGCCGCTGGGGGCGTCTTTTTTCTCCAAGTGGTGCTCCTCTGCTAGTGTCACCTCATATTCAGGATACGGGTCCATGAGTTTGGCTAGAAAGGTATTGACCTTACAAAGAATATTCATACCTATGCTGAAGTTGGAAGCATAGAAAAAAGTGCCTTGGTACACTTTGCAATACGCACATAACTCCTCCTTTTTGGCCAGCCAACCCGTAGTGCCGGAGATGACCGGAATATTTTTAGCGAGGCATTGGTAGATATTACTGTAAGCAGCTGTAGGCTGGCTAAACTCTAGCGCTACATCGACTGTCTTTGGATTGACGGTAGCCAAGGAAGCACTGTTGCTCAGGTCTATCTTATGAGTAATACGGTGACCTCTCTGCAAAGCAACGTGCTCGATAGCCTGCCCCATCTTTCCATAACCAATCAAGAGCATTCTCATTTTCCAAAACTTAATGTCAGACTGAGTCCTACGTTGGGCTTGTTTTGTACTGTAGGCAGCACACTTGGTTGCACCTCCATGCTTATATCATCAGACAATGTAAAGGTCTTTAGGCTGGACCCCACATAGGCATCAAAAATATTAACAACGTACCACAGGGCCGCGAAAATAATACAAAGATCTCGGCCCATTCTACATTCATTCACATAGTTATTCAGGTTATTCGGCCTCTTTTTTTGGATCAGCTCTGCCTTGTAATTAATGTATTCCTTATGGTAGTAAATAGCACCCCAACCAAGCCCAGCAAAACCCGCATAGATAGCTGGCACCTTCCAGTAGTGCTCATTGTAAACTTGCCCCCAGCCTGGCAAGACAGCAGAATATATCCAAGCTTGTTGCATCACCATTTCTTCAGCTATGTAGCGGCGTTGCTTTGTAGCATCTTGTGCAGCGGCAGTAGGTGTGGGGGCTTGCTGCGCAGTGGTATGGGGAGAAGCATCACCAGCCACTTGGGGAGTTATAGGGGGTGCTATAGCCCTGTTCCTGCTCTGCGCAAGCGAATGCTTCCATGCGTGTTTTTGTTGAGGTGTGGCGGCCAATACAGTTGTAACATGGATGCAAAACAGCCAATTCATCAGGACAAAAACGCGTCGCATCGCCATCAATCTGCTACTAGCATTTTCAGGATTCTATTCAAGTCCTTTGTATCAGCAAATGCTATTTTGATTTCACCTCTTTCTTGCGTACTCATATGGATTTTTACCCGGGTTGCTAGCCGACTAGCCAACTTGGTGCTGGAGTCCTTCATCATACTTTCCAATATAGTCCTCACCTTTTTCTTCTGTGATACTTTTTTAGGCTTACCATGAGATAGGTTCCTGACAAGTGCTTCTACATTTCTCACTGAGAGATCTTCTTCAATGATCTCTTTGAAAATGCCTAGCTGCGCATCAACAGCTTCCACATTAATGAGTGCCCTGGCATGCCCCATTCCAATCTTTTGGTCACGCAACGCAATCTGGATGTCAGGAGGAAGTTTGAGTAATCTCAGATAATTGTTTACTGTTACTCTATTCTTCCCTACCCTAGCGCCTAGCGTTTCTTGTTTAATTTGACACTCAGTCAGTAGTCGCTGGTAGCTTAAAGCTATTTCAATGGGATTCAGGTTTTCTCGCTGGATGTTCTCAACAAGCGCTATTTCTAGCATTTGCTGATCGTCAGCGGTGCGGACATAAGCAGGGATGCGAGTGAGTCCTGCCATCTTAGCTGCTTGTAGCCTCCGCTCTCCGGCAATAAGCTGGTACGTTGATGGCGCTAACTGTCTGACAGTAAGAGGCTGAATAATACCATGCAGCTCAATAGAGTCCCGCAATTCCTGCAAAGCAGTGGGGTCAAAGTCTTTCCTAGGTTGGAAGGGATTGACCTGAATTTTTTCGATAGCAATATCTTGTATGGGATTGATATGCCCATCTTCTGCCAAGGAAGGAGCATCCTCTAGCAAGGCATTGAGCCCCCTTCCCAACGCATTTTTCCGCTGTGGTATCTTTGGTGTGATCATACTACTAGTGAAGTGGCTATATGCTGTGTCACTTGCTTATTAACAATTTCTTTGGCGAGATTGAGATAGCTTATAGCCCCTTTGCTTTCGCCATCATACAAAATAGCAGGCTTACCAAAGCTCGGTGCTTCGCCCAATTTGATATTCCTGGGAATAATGGTCTCAAATACCATTTTTTGAAAATGCTTCTTCACCTCTTCTACTATCTGATTAGAAAGGCGGAGCCTAGAATCGTACATGGTTAGGAGTATTCCCTCGATTTCTAGCTCAGGATTTAGCCGAGACTGAATGATCTTGGTAGTGTTCAGTAGCTTACCTAGCCCCTCCAACGCAAAGTATTCACACTGCACAGGTATGATCAAGGAGTCAGCAGCGGTCAGGGCGTTGATGGTGATCAGCCCTAAAGAGGGGGCACAGTCAATAATAATATACTCATACTCTTTACTGAGTGCGGCCAGAGGTGTACGCATTTTTGTCTCCCTACTTTCAAAATTAATCATCTCCACTTCCGCTCCGACAAGATTGATATGCGAAGGAATAATCTCTAGGTACTGAATAGCCGTTTTTTGGACTATACTGCTAGGCTTAGCTACGTTGATCATGCATTCATAGATGCTACTGGTGACTTTCCTAGGATCAATGCCCAAGCCAGAAGTAGCATTGGCTTGTGGGTCAACGTCTACAAGAAGGGTCCTGTGCTCCAGTACAGCTAAGCTGGCAGCTAAGTTAATCGCAGTAGTTGTCTTGCCGACGCCTCCTTTTTGATTGGCAATGGCGATTATTTTTCCCATTAGAATTCAGTAGTCTGACCCACGTCCATCAAGATAAGTGTTTTACCTCGTTCTTCTGCAATTCGTTTTACCTTCTCGTGATCAATTTCAATACCTGGGAAACTATCGTAGTGCATACCGATTATTTTTTCAGTTCCCACATAGTCTGCCGCATACAAGGCCTCCTCAATGCCCATCGTGAAGGTGTCTCCTATGGGTAAAATAGCAAAGTCAATGTCGTAGAATATGCCAATTTGCTTCATATCTTGGTGCAATGCAGTGTCTCCAGCAAAATAAAAGGCTTTATCTCCACTTTGTATCACAAATCCCATAGCACAACCTACATAGCTACCATCAGGCATAGAGCTAGAATGCGGTTCGTACACCGCTTTAATAGTACCAAAGTCTAATACTCGTTTACCTCCAGGCTTAAGAGGCAGTGATCTAGCGATGCCTTTTTTCTCGTACCAGTTAGTCATCTCAAGGTTGGCAATAAATAGTGGCAGGGTGGTTGTGATAAATTCGCTCTACATCTGCCACATGGTCATAATGGCCGTGGGAAAGGAATATGTAGTCAGCTTTGACAGCATCTATATCAACCGTTTGAGCAAGTGGGTTGGGAGAAATGTAGGGGTCAAAGAGTAACTTGGTATTGTTGGCTTCTACCAGAAAGCAGGCATGCCCTAAAAAAGTGACCTTCATAAGGAGCGCATAGTTTGTTAGACAAAAACTTCCCAAATATAGCAAGACTGCTATGCACTTATCACAGAAGATGCGCATGCAAAAAAAGATCCCGAGTCTTGCGGACCCGGGATCTTGCATAGTGCAGGACAGTCAGATTACATCATGCCACCCATACCACCACCACCCATTGCTGAAGCAGCTTTTGCTTCTTCGGGATCTTCTGCCACCACACACTCGGTAGTCAGAAGTAAAGAGGCTATAGACGCTGCATTCTCTAACGCCAGCCTGGTCACCTTAGTAGGGTCAATGACTCCCGCTTTATACAGATTTTCGTACTCATCTGTTCTGGCATTGTAACCAAAATCGTCCTTGCCTTCTTTGACCTTTTGCAGAACGATAGAACCTTCGCCTCCGGCATTGGCCACAATAGTTCTCAACGGAGCTTCTAAAGCGGCTGCAACAATGGCTACACCTGTGGTTTGATCTTCGTTGTCTACCTGAACGCCCGCAAGCACACCCATGGTGCGGACGAGGGCCACACCACCACCTGGCACAATACCTTCTTGCACAGCTGCTCTGGTGGCATGCAGAGCGTCATCTACACGGTCCTTTTTTTCTTTCATCTCTACCTCTGTGGCTGCTCCAATGTAGAGGATAGCCACACCACCTGAAAGTTTAGCCAAACGCTCTTGGAGCTTTTCCTTGTCGTAGTCCGACGTAGTGTTCTCTATTTGAACTTTGAGTTGATTGATCCTCGCTTGGATATCCTCTTTCTTCCCGCTGCCATTCACAATGATGGTATTCTCCTTATCCATGTTGACTTTTTCAGCGGTACCTAAGTAATCCAAGGTAGCATTTTCAAGCTTATAACCTCTTTCTTCGGAGATCAAAGTACCCCCCGTAAGCACAGCTATGTCCTCCAACATGGCCTTTCTTCTATCACCAAAGCCAGGTGCTTTCACAGCAGCTACTTTGAGTGACCCGCGTATTTTGTTGACTACCAGCGTAGCTAAAGCTTCGCCATCTACGTCCTCGGCAATAATCAATAGAGGTTTTCCGGTCTGGGATACACTTTCAAGCAGAGGGAGCAACTCCTTCATAGAAGACACTTTCTTGTCGTAAATCAAAATGTAGGGATTGTCAAGCTCTGCCTCCATTTTCTCTGTGTTAGTCACAAAATAAGGAGAGAGGTAGCCACGGTCAAATTCCATGCCTTCTACAACTTTTACTTCGGTAGCTGTGCCTTTGGCTTCTTCTACAGTGATAACCCCATCTTTGCCAACTTTGTCCATAGCATCGGCAATCATCTTACCAATCATGCTGTCGTTGTTGGCCGAGATAGTAGCTACTTGCTCTATTTCCTTGGAACCACTGATAGGCTTAGAGTTTTTCTTGAGCTGCTCCACGACGGCTGCAATAGCTTTGTCAATGCCTCGCTTTAGGTCCATAGGATTAGCACCCGCAGCCACGTTTTTGATACCGTTGGTAAAAATAGATTGTGCTAGTAACGTAGCCGTAGTCGTACCATCTCCAGCACTATCCGCTGTTTTGGAGGCAACTTCTTTGACAAGTTGAGCGCCCATGTTTTCTATTGGGTCTTTCAACTCAATCTCCTTGGCCACAGAGATGCCATCTTTGGTAATGCTGGGTGCACCGAATTTTTTATCTAATATGACGTTTCGCCCTTTAGGTCCTAGCGTGAGCTTGACCGCATTGGCCATGGTATCCACGCCTTTTTTTAGCTTTTCACGTGCTTCTGAACCGAACAGTATAGTTTTTGCCATGTTGATCGTGTTTTTAAGTTAAAAATTGAATTTCTGAAAAGCCTGCTTGGCTACACAATTGCATAAATGTCTGATTCGCGCATGATTAGGTAGTCGTTACCCTCGATGGTGATTTCTGTGCCTCCATATTTACCATATAGTACGTGATCACCAACTTTTACGGTCATGGGTTCGTCTTCTTTTCCTGGGCCTACAGCCACTACTTTACCCCTCTGCGGTTTTTCTTTAGCCGTATCAGGAATAATGATGCCACTTGCTGTTTTCTCTTCGGCAAGGGCAGGTACTACCAACACTCGGTCTGCTAATGGTTTGATATGTATGTTGCTCATAATTAATACACGTTTTTAGGGTTAAAAAATTATCTTTTGGAATTACCCATACACTTCGTTGACACCACATACTGTGCCAAAAAATGCTGACAAGAATGCTAACGTACTACCGTGCACAATATAAAAAT
>DCSL01000065.1 GCA_002325615.1 Amoebophilaceae bacterium UBA1467 | reverse complement strand
AAAGACCTTATGATCCTTAACTATTGCGGAGGTGTCACCTTCTTCATGGAAAAGATCCCTGCGATAGAAAAATATTACCAGGGGCAAGAGTCATCTATACAGACGTTGGCTTTAGCAAAGCCCTATGAATTTGTGAAACTGACTTACAGCGTAAAGGGTACTCCGGCTCAGCTCAAGATAAAAGACCAGCTGAGTAAAACATTATTGAGCATTATAATAGAGGGAAATAAGCAAACAAAAACGGTCCGTGTGCCGCTCGCTAAGGTAAGTCAGCTTACTTTTGAAGTATCTTCTTCACGGCCCGACTTTGCATGGAATATAGATGCTCTAGTTTACTAGCAGACTCGTAAAAGAGGCATAAGAAATGCCAGAGCATATACCCCCTGGCATTCACCCTTTGTCGCAAGGGCAGCGCTTGCTCCGAATCTAGCGGACTTGCTGCAACAAAACATGCAGCTGAATGAGCAAGAAGAAGCAGCAGAAGACCGCAAAATGCCCAAACATAGAAAAGGTGCTCAAAGGGACACCTAGCTCTCCCAATAAGGGGGCAATAAGAAAACTTAATACATAAAAATTATCCCCAAGAAGAATAGCTGAGCAGGTAAGCTTTTACGCAAAAGTCTCTTAGCCTATCTTCAGTGCTTTACATACTCTCTGTCCCTGCTATACTTGAAGTCTTTTAGCAAAGGCGCTCTGAGGCCCACAGAGAATTTATAGGCCTGCTTATCTCCTAGTGGATTCGAGTTAAAAGTCATTTCCCAACAATGTAAGTCTCTATGAATGCCAATATCAGTTGCGTTTCCCACAAACTCACGTTTGGTGAGATCATAGGCACTTTTGCAGGTCACCTTCCATTTCTCAGTCAGGCTCATACCCCACTCAAAACCCAGGCTATTGGTTTTCTTCGGATCATCCCCTGGCTTTGAGCAAGTGTAGGTCCAATGATAGTTTAAAGTCAGATCCCAAGGTATATCGAAAGCTACATACTGCTCCGGATCTTCCTGAAGATGTTTTGGAACTTCTTGAGCGTCCGGATCGTCTTCCAGCTCACTACCCTTGTCTAAGGCACTGCCTTTGTCTTTAGTACCCAGTTTTGCACCAATACTCAGCAGGGCACGGTTCATATGTCCTAGCCCTTTACCATGGTTCCAAGCCAACTCATTGCTTCTTACGTATTCTTGTTTGGTATGGTTTTTAGGGCGCCCAGTACTTTCGTAGAAGTAAGGATCAAATGTAGACTCAAAGTTGATATCGAACAGTTTATCGAGCAAACTTGTTTGCGTCTTGAACTTAATATCGCTCAATCCATGTTGGGTCGCTAAAAAATCATAACTCGTACTCCAGTCGAAACTCTCTAAAATAGGCACTTTCTTGGTGCCTGTTTTAGCGTCTTCTTTGCTCTTTACTTTCATATCCAGCCTGTTGTTTAAGCCGACTGCCAGTATTGCTGTGTCACTTTTTCCTGGAGATGGGTAAACAGCTCCCTTAAATCTGTCAAATTTTTCGCCATCTTTTTTGCCCCCCTCCATTGTCTGCCAGTAGCCATACTCAGGGCCAGAGAAATCGGGTGTGTAGGTAAAGGCCAATTCGGGTCTAAATTGGTGTCTTATTGCTTGCACAGTAGCGTTGCGGCCAAAGACTTGGGTACCATACAAATTAGTTTTGAGGGTAGCACCAAAGTTATAGTCATAAACCCGCACAAAGCCAGGCACTTTGTCCTCTTTTACATCACCTTTTGCATCATATTTGTAATCTATTTTCTCCCAATACCACCGCTCTTGATACGTAATTTTTGGTGTTAGGTTCAGGTAGGTTAATATTTTTATATTGGTCTGCAGTGGCACGGTGTGCTGAACACCCTGATTTTTATTTTTCCACAGTGCAGGCCAGTCTTTTGGCTTAATAAAATCTAGCGTATTATCGACGCTGTTGGAGAGCTTGTTTTGAAACTCAAGTTTATGCTGGAGATAGATATCGGAAGGCCAGCTTGTACCAGCAGTACCTCTTTTTCGAAAAGGATACATGTTTGCTGTGCTTAACGAGGCCTCTGGTAAACTGGCATTAGCCTCCCCCCTCTGGGTGGTGCGGAGACTCAAGCTGCTGTTTAAGGTGTAAGGAAGGGGGAATCCTACAAGATTGTTGGTGTACCGAATGCTAGAGTCTTTTTTAGTTTGATAATTCCCATTGTATAGGGAAGCATTTTTTGCGCTAGCACTTTTGCCTTCTAAGTCCACTTGTGCGTGCCAGCTGCTGGATCTATTATTTTCAGTGTCGTGCTTCCATTGAAAGCGCCAGCTTTTGTGTTTTTTAGGTAATTCGATTTCTTGGGTCTCTAGATCAATTTTCCTTTCAAAACGTAGATTTCCGCTGTATTGGTAGCGCCTCTTGTAGTTAGTCTCTGCTGTAAACTCTGTAGAACCTTTTGAGTAAAGAGATCCTCGGAGAGCTAGGTCGACGTAGTTATTAAATTTGATGTAGTATCCACCATTTTGCAGACAAAATCCCTTTTCACTTTCTCCGCCGTACTTGGGTGGGATAACCCCAGACCCTCGGGGGAGATAAAAAATACCAAAAAGAAACCCTAAGGGAGTAGGTACTCCATCGAAGTGGAGGTTGAAGGGACCAGATACTACTTTATCATCTTGGGTAATCTTTAGCTTTTGGGCGTCTACATGGAAGTGAGGTTTTACAAGATTACAGGTGGTGTAGGTAGCCCGGTCTGCATAGAAAGTAGTTTCTCTATCTTTTTTTAGCTTGTTGGCCCGAAAAATACCGTCTTCTTGTTTGGCAAATAACTTATTGGCAGTTGCTCGTTGAGACTGAAAGTTATAGCGAATGCTTTCCGCAAAGTATTCCACACCATCTTTGGTAAAAACCGCTTTTTTTTCTACTTCTCCTGCTGCATTCTTATTACTAAATGCAGCAATAATATGATGAGTCAAGTCGAGAGAAACTTCTTCTGCTTCAAGCTTGATCGTACCGTGTTCAATGACACCTGCACCATGCAAATGAATGGTTTGACGCCTCACATCAAAGACTATAGAATCTTCCGCATCATATTGAATGATAGATTGAATAGGACCCTCCGGCTTTGTGGGGTCTGGGTCCGCACTGTCTGATACAGAGGAAGCTGCATTTGGACTTTCTAATGAAGCAGGTGACGTGCTGGAGGCCTGTGAAGAGCCCATCACCTCTTTAGATGCAACCCCCTGTTCACGTAGGTGATTCCTTATAGCCGTATCCTCTCCTGTCTCTTCAGGAATAATTTGTACTTTCTGCGGCTCGTGTCCTTCTTGTACGGCGTCAGTGCTGAGGTGTGGGGGCCCACTTGTCATGGCATTGTCTTGCGAGTTGGCAATGAGGGGGCTTGTGGAGATACTTGTTTTGGGTGTGTGGGCAGTACTTTCGGAGCAGCACAATAACCATATAAGGCATGTGAGTACATACTTTGATTTGAGCACTGGTACTGTAGCTTTTCAAAATTTTGAGCGTAAATTTACCCTATCTACACTAAATAGTGACGCTGTCATGAAAAATATTGTGCGGGCATTGGGAATGTTGGCCCTACTTGTACTGGGCGCTTTTAATAATGCTGGCACAACAAAATATAAAGTAAGAAAGATAATTATTGATGCAGGACATGGTGGGTATGATTCAGGGGCCTTGGGTAAATTCTCAAAAGAAAAGGACATAGCGCTCCAGATAGCTTTGGAACTTGGTGGGATTCTTAAAAAGCACATGCAAGATGTGGAAGTTGTTTACACTCGCCAGACAGATGTATTCGTGACACTGCATGGTAGGGCTAAGATTGCTAACAAAAAAAACGCAGACGTATTTATCTCTATTCATTGTAATGCTACTCCGAAGGGTGATGCTGCCTATGGTACCGAGACCTATACGATGGGCTTACATACCTCAAGGCATAATTTGGAGGTAGCCAAACGGGAAAACGAAGTCATTCTTATGGAAGACAACTATCAAGCAAACTATCAAGGCTTCGACCCTAAGTTGCCCGAGTCGTACATCCTGTTCTCCTTGTATCAGAACGCCTATAACGACAATAGCTTGAAGCTTGCGCAAAATATACAACACCAGTTCGAAAGTAGGGTAGGAAGAAAAAGTCGCGGTGTAAAACAAGCGGGCCTTTTGTTGCTATGGAAGACAACTGCCCCCAGTGTTTTGGTAGAAGTAGGTTTTATCACGCATCCTCAAGAAGAAAAATATTTGAATAGTAAATCAGGACAGGCATACATTGCTTCTGCCATATTTAGAGCTTTCCGAGATTATAAAAATGAGTTAGAAGCAAATAGCTAGGCGCGCATGCTGCGCTGGGCGTGTTGAGAGAATGGTCATAAGGTTCTAAAACCTCTCCTCATAGGTTAAAGGCGGCCATAGTCTTTACGCATAGCTTATCATTCCTATCTCATCGTGTACTATATTTGACGTATCAACACTGAAATATCGACCCTGTGAGACTAAGTAAAGAAGTGAAGGTTGGACTATTGGCCACTGTCGCACTCGCCATTGTTTATCTGGGCTTTAATTTTCTAAAAGGGAAGGAAGTACTTTCTTCCAAAAATAGCTACTATACCATCTATGACAATTGTCAAGGCTTGAGTTCTGCAAGTCCAGTGCTACTCAACGGCATGCCTGTAGGAAGAGTCCGGAACCTACAGATACTTCCTAACAGAGAACATAGTGTTTTAGTAACTTTTGAGACCCAGCAGGACATTAAGCTCACCGATACAACTAAGACTCGACTCATTAGCCCTTCCTTGTTAGGTGGTAAGGCAATCGCCCTCCTTATCGAAGAAGGCAATCCACTTAAAAATTACGACACCGTGCCAGGAGAGATTGAGCAAAGCCTGGGAGACGCTTTTGTTGAGGGCACATTTCCTGCCTTGAAAGATGCCCAGAATATTTCTTTGTTAGCCAATCAGTTTGTAGCTAATCTTATTGAGAATACGGATAGAATTAATAACATATTTTCTAGCTTAGAAGGCGCAGCACAGCAGTTGCAACAGACTATTAACCAAAACCAACACGAGTTTCATACGGTGAGCCAGAATATGTCTGAAGTTTCTAGCGCGCTTGTTGATAGCAAGAACGGTGTAAGACCGCTTTTAACAAAGCTCAATCAACTGATGGAGGGAGTAGAGGGCAAAGAGGCGAAGGCGCTTGCTGAAAAGCTTGACAGTATACTAGGCAGTGTTGGCAGGATGGTTGAGAAGACGGAGAAGGGAAGTAATAGCTTTAGCCAACTACTTTACGATGACCACTTCTATAACAATCTCAATCAAACCTTAGGCAACCTAGACAAGGTCCTGATCGATCTGAGGGCCCACCCCTGGAGGTATATCAACCTCTCCATTTTTGGGAAGACACAAGGCCGCAAGAAGGCTAAAAAAGAATAGTTTTCCTGCTGACCATTTATTAGCCACGCTGTACGAGCATCTTCACTCCTGCCCCTCTGCTCCAGGCCAATACATGGCCCTCATAAAAGTTGTAGTGAACAACAAAAAGTTTAGGGCCTATTTCGGCCCAGACAATACCTCTTTCTCGTTTTTTAAATGCGCTAATACTGATGTCCTGCTTTAAGGACAAATTTCTGCCGCCGTGTGCTTTATAGACTGCCTCCTTAGCACACCAATAGATGCAGAGTTTCTCTAGGTCGTTACCGCTGTTCTTGATTTCCTCATGATTCAGAAACTTTTCTTTGACGTGTTGCAATTTCTCACAAGGCAGTTGGATATCAATACCTATAGCGTGTTGCTGATCTACGGCAGCAAATGCAAAAGGAGAGCAGTGTGCTATGCTCAGGTGCAAACTGCTATTGGCTAAGTAAGGCCGCCCCCAGGTATCTTTTTGGAGTGCAGTATACTTGTGACCTAATTGGGCAAGCAAGTGTTTAAGGGCGAGTCTAGCTGCTAGCCATTCTCTTCTTTTGCGAGGGTGAACAATCTCTTTATAGGTTGTTTGTGCCAGGGTATTAAGTTCACTATCTCTCAGCAGTACCTCTTCTGGCTCATCAATGTGCCACAAGAGGTGGGCACTATGCTTACTGGTTTTAGTGAAACTACAAGGTGGCATGCTACAACTCTTTTTTAAATCAATCAGTGAGGATGAAAACGTATGAGCAGTATCTGAAATGCGCTGTTCAGGAGAACATCATTGCAAAGAGAATCCAACCCCGCTAGCTAGGTCAAGACATAAAATATTTTCAGTGCGTTGAGAGGACAACAGATATTTCCTAAATTGGATTGTCTAAAAACAAGAGCAGGATTTATAACCGGGCTCCAAAACAGTATGCAGCAAATAACACCTATAGAAATTAGACAAAAAAGTTTTGAAAGAAGCTTTAGGGGGTACAACCCCGATGAAGTAAACGCTTTCTTACACGCGCTTGCTTATGTGTGGGAAAAACTGACAGCGCGACTTGATGAAGTCGAGTCTACACTAGAAGACAGCAGAAAAGAGGTGAGAAGGCTCCAAGGTGTAGAAAATGCATTACTAAAAACCATCAAAGACGCAGAGTTTACGGCCCATAGTATCATCGAACAAGCCAAAAAAGAAGCCGAACTGCAAGCTAGAGAAGCCAAGATTGATACGGAGAAGATGATCCATGAGGCACAAGAAAGAGTAAAAGCTCTTGAAGAAGACAACCGAAGAAGACACTGGCGCCTGAAGCAACAAATGGAACTAGAATTAGAAGGGACTAAAAAGATCGTCCAAGAGACAGAAACGTATCGAGGTACATTCTTACAAAAACTCCAGCACCTAGCCGAAGACATTTTGGCCAGAAGAAGTCAACTCATCGAAAGTAATATCCAGCGCCATGCCGTTCATGACGAAAATCCAAAAGCAGAGCAACCTGACATAGACTCATGCCCTGACTCAGATTCGGAGGCAGTTGTCTAAATCAACAGGGATAAGTGCCGTTATAGCATTACCTTATTCGATCATTAGGAATCATTTTGCAACTAGCTGCTGTTGATATTGGATCCAATGCTGCTCGGTTACAGGTGAGTAGTGTTCTGCTTGTTGCGGGAAAACCCCAATTTAAAAGGATAGAATATCTGCGTCTCCCCTTTGCGTCTTGGGCATGATGTTTTTAAGAATCAGAGCATCAGTGTAGAGAACAAACAACGACTTACCCAGCTACTGAAAGCCTTTAAGATACTCATAGACCTTCATGGCGCAGATTACTATATGATCTGTGCTACCTCTGCTTTTAGGGATGCTAACAACAAACAAGAAATTGTACACCACGTTCAAGAAGTACTCAACATTACAATTCACATTGTGGAGGGTGAAGAAGCATTACTGATCTATGAAGCAATTCGTCGTTTACTGGATGAACCTAATAGCTACCTGCATGTGGATGTGGGCGGAGGAAGCACAGAAGTTAGTTTGTACACAGGCCCCTCAAAAATTGCCTCGCGATCCTTTGATTTAGGTTACATCAGGATATTGGAGCACGACGATGCTGCGGCTACTTGGGAAGCAATGCAAGCATGGATTACCACCCAGAAGCAATACTTCACGGGCATTCCCATAGGGATTGCTACAGGTGGCAACATCCGCAAGCTGGCGCAATTGGCGAAAAGAGGGATAAAAAACTACTTTCCCTCAAGAGATTCGTAGCTACTAAAGGCTACATTGCCTCTCATAGCTTGGCAGAGAGCATTAATAGATTGGAACTTAACCCCCGACCGTGCTGACGTGATTCTACCTGCTATAGAGATTTATGATATAGCCATGCAATGCGGAGGCGTAGAAAAAATACTTGTGCCTGATGTCAGCCTTAGGGACGGTATCATTCAGGTCTTGTACGAAAAAGCTTACAGTGGGAATGCCCCACATATATAGGCACGCTAAGTCTGCAACTAGTAGCCATTACGTCTAAGCAGAAGCAGCTTCTTGGGACTCCTGTTGAAGAGCAAGCCTTTCTTCGAGTTGTTCTATAGCCACATTCTTAATCACAGGTATGGCCAACAAGCGCTTCATGGTCGCTTTTCTTTGTGTTGCCTTCGTTCTGTTTTTTCTTATTTTTCTCTTTAGTCTAGTAACTGCCATAGTGTGTCCTGTAGGTGGATAGGCTAGGTGGTGAGCTGATGAATGCTCTCCTTAGCTCTGATTGTGGGCCCTGTAGGATTCGAACCTACGACCCCCTCCTTGTAAGGGAGGTGCTCTGAACCAGCTGAGCTAAGAGCCCTTCCAGGAAAGGAGCGAATATAAAAAACTTCCTTCAATTTGTGAAAGCCAGGAAAATATTCTGCAGAAGCCTACTACTTTTGCAAAAGCATTGCTCTTTGGGGTGCTAGTCATCAATGTCTAAAGTCATTAAAACCATTCGAAAAATTGTGGCCACACTATTCCTCTTAATAGGGATAGTTGTAGTGGCTACAGGAGTATACTGCTATCGCTATCAGGACCAAATTATTCAAAAATTTCTTGATGAAGCTAACAAGCGATTAAGCAATCCGATACAGATGAGCTCCATTCAGCTCACTGTCTTCAAGTCTTTTCCCAACATTACCATCATCCTCCACGATGTAGTGGTCAAGGACCGCATAGAGACCACTACAGAGTTGGTCACTGCCCGTAAGATTTACTTTGCCTTTGATGTATGGCAACTTGTTCAAGGCCAATACGTATTGGCCCATCTTTCTCTAGCGCATGGGAAGCTCCACCTAGGGGAAGATCTGGGTTCGCAGCTAAGGTGGGGGAGGGGTGCCCAAAAAGCAACGCAGCGCAAGGTTCCTTGGATAGTACAGCTGCAAAAGATTACTCTCAAGGACATGGAGATCGTGTATGGTAGTAAGCAGCAGCGTTATAGAGTTAGCACAGAGCAAATGCAAGCTAGTTTAAGGTGGGAGCACGCCAGGCTGGAAGCTGACTTGCAGGGTAAGGCAACTATCCAGAGTATTCAGCTAAAAGAGTTATCGTTTGCACAAAACCTACCCATATCACTAAAGGCTGCTCTGAGTTATGACCCACGACAAAAAACTTGGACCTTGCGGCCTACCCAGCTCAAGCATGGGAGCGCACTACTGGCTGTGCAAGGCAGTTGGTGCCTAGAAGCCGCCGCGTCCACTGTTGCCTTAACAATCCAAGGTATGCAAATAAGTCCCCAAATCTTATTGCGTTGCTTTCCCAAGCAGTCCTGTCAAAAAATAAAGTCGTATGACCCGCATGGCGAGCTCACCTTTAATTTAAGTGTCAATAAGCAGGAGCGTAAGTCCCTGACTTTGCAAGGCGACTTTGTGTTGCGTGATGGCACCTTGACCGTAAGCCAATTCTCTAGGCCCATCGCGCTATCTAAGCTCTCAGGGCACTTAAGCATCCCCAATGTACAGGACTTAAAAACAGCCACCCTCAACATCGATAAAATTACTAGTAGGCTTGCCAGTAGTAAGCTAGAAGGTAACTTGGTCCTGCGCGACTTCCATGATCTCCACCTTCAATGTGCTGCCGAGGCCACGCTTGATTTGGCTTCCTTAAGCACGCTGCTCGCTCATCCTGCCATTACGGATGCCTCAGGGAAGCTGGACCTTCACTGGGAGTTGGAGACCAATCTGCAACAACTCATACGTGGCACCCACGCAGGGGATAACTTCCACCTTGCAGGAGCTTTGCAGACACAAGCAGCCCAGTTCAAGCTTGGTCAGTCCCAGCTTCTATGCAAGGACTTAATGGGCAAGTTGGCTTTTCAGGACAATGTCCTAGTCATGCAAGACTTTTCAGGGAGTATAGGGCCAGGTAGCTTTGTACTGGCTGGTACTGTCCAGAATTTACTCCCTTGCGTGCTCTCTGATAACCAAAATCTCTGCGTAGCTGCCAAACTTTACATGGACTACCTAGACCTGGATGCACTTCTTGATGGCAAGCGTGTACCTACTTCCCCAATCAGCTCAAACTCTGCAAAATTTGATATCGCTCCCCGCTGGGCGTTGAACCTTGATTGTGATATTCAACAACTTCATTGCAGGCGCTTTCGAGGCAAAAACGTGCGCGGTAAGGTCAAAATAAAAGACCAAAAGCTCATCGCTGAAAAGCTGCAGTTGGGCATTTCAGGAGGCAAAGTTTTTTTAGATGGTGTTTTGGACGCAAGCACCGATCGCTTAAACATTCACACAGTCGCCAAGCTACAGGGTGTCCGAATAGCCGATTTATTTTATACGTTCGAAAATTTTCATCAGAATTTTTTAATGGATCGTCATTTAAGTGGAGAGGTGTTTTCTGACGTTGACCTAACGATGCAAGCCGATAAAAAATGTAACATACGTTGGGATGCACTACAAGCTGCTATCGATGTTAGGCTGCACAATGGGGTGCTCCATGCCTTCGAGCCCATGCAGCAGCTTGCCAAGTATGTAGACAAGGCAAATCTTGCCGATTTGCGTTTCTCAGAACTCAAAAACCGCATTCTCATCAAGGATAAAACGATTTACCTTCCACCGATGGAAGTACATTCGAACTTGACACGCATTCAGTTATCAGGCACACACACTTTTGACGGAAAAGTAGCCTATCAATTTGGCGTACCTTTTATGGGCGTTCAAAAAAAAGAGGGGGAGGTAGCCCTGGAGGCAATAGCTGCTGATGCGCTAGCAAGCATGAACTTGTTTTTCAAGCTAGAGGGTGATATTAACAATTACAAAATAAGCTACGATGCTAAAGCGTCTAGAAAAAGCTTAACAAAAGCATTCAAAGAACAGGGCAAGACTCTCAAGGAGCTAGTACAAGGCGTGTATCAAGGCAAAAAGTACCTCCAAGAGCTAGCTCCAGATAATTATTTTGAGTTTGATGAGTAGGGCTCAGCTATTATTTTAGAAAGCTGTCAAGGCCCGGGGTCTTACAATAGTTTTATTTTTCACCCTCGCTGCCCGATAAGTCTCATTGTTGCTGTTGTACGGCAAAATATAATTTCCCACTAAAGTTATCGAGAAAGCGTGAGATTGTTGCAAAACTCACAAAAATACGCTTCTATTCAGCGCGGAATACTAGTGCCCACAACACGCCCACCTCTCTTGCGGGCCAGATTTGACCAAAATAAAAAAACGTATAGCTTTACAGCCGTTATTTGGCTCGGTGTTGCATAACAAGTCAGTGGTATTATTATCTCAGGGGAGGTGCCAGAGTGGTTAAATGGGGCGGACTGTAAATCCGTTGCTTTACAGCTACGTAGGTTCGAATCCTACCCTCCCCACATACTACTGAAGGACTTAGTAATGTTGTACTTCTTTTGGTTTGTCAGCGGACTCATCGAGTGTTCTTTGGTTAGGTAGTGTAAAAGTCAAAACGTAAATTAGCGACGGGTCTGATCGGGACGATCAGGAAATCGCTCGGTCTCTTGATGGCAAAAGCGGAAGTAGCTCAGTTGGTAGA
>DCSL01000054.1:5317-9221 GCA_002325615.1 Amoebophilaceae bacterium UBA1467 | reverse complement strand
AAGGAGCAGTCACCACTTGTAGGTTGTGAAGCACAGAACCATCATTCAAAGCAATAAATACAATGTTTTTGCTAATGCGCTTGGTTCTTACCCAGCCCTTCACACAAGCCTGCGTGCCGACTTGTGCCATGGCTAGAAGTTCCTTTATCTTTGTTCTCCTCATTTTTTTCTAGATGTGGTCCCGAAATTACTGTAGAATACCGTCATAGGAAAATAGAGGGTCTAGGCCAATACCTATCGTACTTTCCCTCAGCAGAACCTCTAGTATAAAAGATCCACTTTAACTTAATAATACATGCAAAAACTGCGTCTAAGCCATGCTCTAACACATCGTCTTTCTCCCCAAAAGTTACAGCTTATTAAGCTCTTGCAAGTTCCTTCTGTGGCAATGAGAAACCGTATTGAGCAAGAGTTAGCCAGAAATCCAGCCTTAGAAGAGGAGGGTCATACCACAGAAGAGCAGGAAGTACATGAAGAGTGTACAGACGGTGAAGAAGGATTTCTTGAAGACTACTTGAGTGCTGATGGCTACCAAGTATACAATAGAGGCCACGAACAGCATCAGGATCGGCTAGTGGCAAAGGAGCTTATGCTCACTACCGCTCATTCATTGGATGAGCAGCTATTACGACAGCTTAGCTTTCTGAAACTTGATGAACGTCAGCACAAGATAGGTGCGCATCTTATCGGTAGTATTGAAAGTGATGGCTACCTCCGTCGTGATTTAGAGGCAATCGTCAACGACTTGGCATTTACACAGTATATCGAGACTAATGTTCAAGAAGTAGAAGCTGTGCTTAAAAAGATACAACGTTTCGATCCTCCAGGCATTGGTACCAGAAGCTTGCAGGAATGTTTGTTGATTCAATTAGAGAAAAGCAGAGGCGGTAGTACAGCCACTCAGCTTGCCATGCATGTGCTCATGCAGTGCTTTGAGGCATTTACCAAAAAGCATTACGAAAAGATTGCTGAGCAATTAGGGCTGGAAAGTCCAGCATTACTCAAAGAGGCTTTAGCATTAATCACTAGTCTTGATCCCAAGCCAGGAAGCAGGAACAATGCATCTTCCCGCAACGAAGTATTACATCCTGATTTTATCGTTACGAGGCAAAGTGGGCAACTGCATGTTGCTCTTACGACCTACAGCACACCAGCATTGAGAACCAAAAAGAGCTATGTTGCCATGCTAGAGGGCTACCATAAGCATTCAAAAAAGGATCAAAGAATCCAGGAGGCGGCTTCTTTTGTAAGAAAAAAAATAGAAGCTGCTCAATGGTTTATTGATGCTGTTAAACAGCGACGACATACGTTATTAAATACCATGAAAGCCATCGTGAATCTACAATGTGCCTTCTTTATGGAAGAAGAGGAGCACAAGCTCAGGCCCATGGGGCTGAAGTGTGTAGCAGAAAAGATTGGCATGGATGTCTCTACTGTAGCGAGGATAGTCAATAATAAGTCTGTACAGACTGATTTTGGCATTTATCCTCTAAAATTCTTCTTTACTCAAGCCATTACCACTACTTCAGGTGAAGAAGTGAGCAACAGAGCTGTCAAGAAGGCTATTGCAGAAATTATCAAGGATGAAGACAAGCAACGGCCCCATGCCGATGACAAGATTGCTGCCCTGCTTAAAGTGCAAGGCTACCCTATAGCTAGAAGAACAGTAGCCAAGTACAGGGAACAACTACACCTTCCCGTAGCTAGGCTGCGCAAGGGGATATAGTACCTATTCTTTTTGATAGAGACCTACTTAAAAAAGATCAACAGAAAGCGCAAGACTTTGAGTCTTAGTACTATCGTCGGGCCCCTTATCTTGCTGGAAGAGGTCAGAAAGCATGTGGGCATAGCAAAGTCCAAATCGCCCCCATCCCAGTTTAGCATAGAAGCCACCACGTATTCTATTTAGGTTGAAGTTCTCTATATTGTCCTGTCTCTTAGTCGCATCGTCCTCTTCATACTCTACCGTGGTAGAGGCTCTCCACAACCAACCCAGCTTGCCGCCTAAAGCCACAAAAAAGCTTTCCTTAGGATATTTATTATTGGCGTTAAATCTTGCTTCCAACATTAAATCTAGGTAGCGCATATCAAAAGATGACCGAACACGCGAGGTACTTTTTGGGAAAAGTGCACTCGATTTTTTGAGCACTGTATTACGACTTGTCTCGTCACGCGCCAGGACGATGTTTTCGTCTTTAAATTGATAGTCATCGAACGAAATACCTATACCTGGGCTGATCACGAAGGGAGTGTGCCCAAGACGGATGTTATAGCAAAAACTCGCACTTGCAAACCTAGAGCCCCAGTAGTTTAAGTTCATCGCTGCAGGGTAGCTCCTCAAAAAGTTGAATCCCCAGTCTATCACCAAGCTGCCATAATTGGGTGGCTTCACGGGCATCGTTTTTAGCCGGTCAGAGTGATCTTTTTGCTCATCATGCTTGGTTTCCGGCATTGAGGTTGTTGTTTTTTGGGTACTTTGCTCATTGTCTTGTGTCTCTTGTGCCCACACATAGATAGAGGCAATAGAAAGTAAAAGCGTAAAGACTAGCTTCTTCATTATTTCTCTGGGTTCTTGGTTTTCAATAGTGTCAGGCAAAACTAAAGATTTTCTGCCGCATTTAAAACGTGTTTCCTGAGCATGTACTCATTCCCTGAGCAGAATGTTAGGTTGTATGGTCTAGGTGCTTTTTCGGCTCCTGAAAAGGTTGTTCATGAGCACAGGTTCAACATGATCTCTGACAACATGCGCTTTGATCCCTCATTTTTCCATTTCTTTCTATGCTGGGCTTTGCCAAGCATGTTATTGTTGAGAAATGAAGATTTATTACATAGGTTTGCCTTTCTCTGGTTCATTGGACCTGTAGCTTAACTGGATAGAGCACTGCACTACGGATGCGGAGGTTGGGGGTTCGAATCCCTCCAGGTTCACGGTTCGTGGCAAGGTCGCTGTATGCTACAATCACCAGATGACAATACCTAGCTGGTGGGCAATGCTTGTCTCTGATTGTTTGAGGGCTGTATGAATCTGAAGAAGCTTATCCTCTTCTTCGGGCTCAAGCTTGTTCTGTAACCCTGCTCGGTTTTCTTCGATAAGTTGTTGGATAAGTCTGAGCTTGAGCCTAAGAATATTCTTAAAGACTGTTTGATGTAAATCATCCTCTTCTTTAGCAGTATAAATTTGGTGCTGCTCTTCCCAATGGTCACTTACTTCATAAGGAGAGGCAGTCAGGTCGATAGCAGTCTTTCTCATGGCCTCATCTTGATGCTGAATAAAGTAGGTAGCATCTGCCACGTTCCCTCGATCAAGTTGGTGCTGAAAGTGCTCCATAATCTTTCTGTACTCGGGTGTACGAAAATGAACCTCTTCTAGCTCCTGAAGAAGGTACGAATACAGCAGCTTTTCATCCTCTATAGGAGCGTTTCCGTAGCTCAATAACATGCGTATGCTCTCCCGTTCATAAGCTTTGATACTATCCTCCAGTTTGTGACCTGGCTCAGATTTAGAGGCCAGCATCATAGAAGCCGTATGTGCATGCAATGAACGCTCACCTCTCCGGCGTTGCTCCTGCTCCTTTTGAAAGATCAGTTTGTTTTGCTCGGCGTTTAGTACTGCTTCGTCAATACCCAGGAGCTTACTGCACTGCTGGGTTAATACAGCTCTTTTAACAGCATCTGGGATCACTGCAATACTCTGGACAATTTCTCGAATAGCCCCAGCTTTTCGAATAGGGTCCTCTTGGGCCGATTGCATGAGTAGGGTAGCTTTGAACGTAATAAAGTCCTGTGCCTGTGCCTTGAGGTAGTGTTGAAAAGCCGTTGTCCCCACCTTAAGGGCATAGCTGTCCGGATCTTCACCTTCGGGAAGAAGCACAATCTTCACATTTAGCCCCTTTTCTAATACCAT
>DCSL01000054.1:0-5238 GCA_002325615.1 Amoebophilaceae bacterium UBA1467 | reverse complement strand
ATCAAATACAATGGTGATGTGCTTGGTAAACCTACCAATAAGCTGAATCTGCTCTTCAGTCAGCGAGGTCCCTGAGGAGGCAACCACGTTGGCAATGCCAGCCATGTGCAGGCTAATCACATCTGTATAACCTTCTACCAAATAACAACTGTCTTCTTGCCTGATCTGATGCTTGGCTTGAAAAATGCCATATAGTGCATCACTCTTGCGGTAAATATCCGTTTCTGGTGAATTGATGTACTTGGGTTGTTTGCTATCCGCGTTGAGCATCCGGGCTCCAACGGCAATCACCTTACCCGACACATTGTGAATAGGAAAAATCACCCTGCCTCTAAATCGGTCATACGTCTTGTGCTCCTTTTGGATAATGAGTCCTGCTTTTTCTAAAAGCGTTTCCTTGTACCCCTTGTTTTTGGCAAACTGGCAGAAAGCCTCCCAAGCATCTAGACTATACCCTAATTCAAATTTCTTGATAAATGGCTCGGCAAAGTTCCTTTCTTTAAAGTAATTCAGCCCTATGGTTTGTCCCTCAGGGTGTCCCCATAAGGTGCTCACATAGTACTCCTTGGCGAGGTTAAGCAAGATATACAGGCTGTCTTTTTCCTGTTGTACTTGCTGCGTGTGAGGCTCAGACTCTTGAATGTCAATACGGTACTTGTTGGCCAGGTATTTTACAGCTTCTATGAAGCTTATCCCTTCTATCTCCCGCACAAAGGTGATAGCATCACCAGCGGCATCACATCCAAAGCATTTATAAAAACCTTTGGCAGGCGATACAGAAAAGGAAGGGGTTCTTTCTTGGTGAAAAGGACAGCATGCCCACAGATTTTGTCCTTTTTTCTTGAGGGTCAGAAAATCAGCAATGACTTCCTCTATATGGATGCTACTTTGTACTGCTTGTATGGTTTCCTGGCTGATGGACACTGTGTATTTGGCTGATAAATCCCGAAGGGAATAAAAAAAAGAATAGATCAATCAATAAGTTGTCTCAATACCATGGTACTGCTGCTGCACTGTGTAGTCCTTTCTCAGCGGATGCCCCTCCCAGTCGGAAGGCAGTAAAATACGTCGGAGGTCTGGATGCTCAGTAAAACTAATGCCTACCAAATCATACGCCTCACGTTCGTACCAATTAGCGCCTCTCCAGACATGGCTTACTGAAGGGACTTCAGGCAATGGATCCCCAGGCTTGTCCCTGATCACCAACACCTTGAGCATCAGCTGCAGGTCATAGGGAATGGAGTACAGGTTATAGATGAGTTCTAAAGTGTTTGCTTCAGGACCATTGTCTAGGGCTGTTATACAAGCTAGATAATCGAAATAGGTTTTTTTATGCTCGTGTAGCATTTGGCATATTTCGGAAATGTGTCGAGATGGAACGCGAATTGCTGGTGGCACAGCATGTGGGTCTTTTGCCAAGATGATTGCTGGCCCGAAGTCTTGGGTAAGTAATCTAATGATTTCTTCAAAAGCCATCAGTTGATGGTTATACGTTTCGTACTTCATGCATAGGTACTGTCGAAGCATTTGGTGGCGTACTCTTTTCTTGGTGAATTTTTTCTTGCAGTTTCAGAAATCCACCAATCAAAGCCTCCGGCCTCGGTGGACAACCTGGTACGTATACATCTACGGGAATAATTCTATCCACACCCTTAACCACATGGTACCCATGCTTCCAATACGGACCACCGCAATTAGCACATGAACCCATCGAAATTACATAACGTGGCTCAGCCATTTGTTCGTAGAGCCGTTTAATTCTATCGGCCATCTTAAAAGTAACTGTGCCTGATACGATCATCACATCCGCTTGACGTGGAGAAGCTCTGGGGATGACCCCCAAGCGGTCTAGGTCGTAGTCAGAAGCATAAGCCCCCATCATTTCGATGGCACAGCAAGCTAATCCAAAGGTCATTGGCCACAAGGAGGAGCGCCTCGACCAGTTGAGGAGTTCGTCTAGTTTGGCAAAAATTACTTCTCCGTCTCCCGTTTTTTGTGACTTCATGGGGTGGGTGTTGAGTTGGTCGAATGCACTGTTGCCTCGCTGGTAGTTGAGGCATAGTGGTTGTTAACTTGGTCATAGAGTGCCTTAGGCACGCTGGATGAAAAGGGAGAGGACGGCAAAGGGAGTTGTATCCCCGCCAGGTGTCCTTGGCTCCACACATAGGCAAGGCCTATAGCGAGCAAAGTCATAAACAGCACGGCTGATATCGCTGTATAGTTAGCCCACAAACCTCCACTGGCCTCATTGAGTGCTGGGTTGGCCCATACTGTTGCCCAGGGAAAGAGCAGTATTATCTCCACCTCAAAAAGTATGAAGACAATCGCCATAACATAAAAGCGGGTGTTAAACCTCCCCCAGGAACTTCCAACAGGCTCCTCACCCGACTCATAGCTATACAATTTTTCTGTGTTGGGGTGTTGAGGCCGTAGTAAAAAGCTTACCAATGAGCCAATAGCTACAAAGAGTAGTGCCCCTGCAATAAAGGTCAGTATTTCTAGGAAGGCAACTTGCTCAATAGCAATCATTGTGTGGCTGTTGACCTTTTGGAAAGGCTAGATGGCCATATAAAACTCTAAGATAGAAAAAAGCTTTAACGTTTGGCTATCGTCTGCTTTGGATAGTCAAGAAAACCCAATTCAAGAAGGTATTTTGGCCCTTCCTTTTGCAAGATCACGTGTAGGATGATGTGATTTTGTTGTTCTGCCAATAACCTGTTGTTGTATTTTTCCACACCCTTGAGCATAGTGATAGTAGTGTAAAGAGGTTACTGGGCGCTCACGGGTATTTTTTGAGGATAGTTGCCTGATTTTTTTCTAGCTGCTCAAAATGAAATACTCCAAACATATAGCCCAGTGTCACAGGAAGCATCATCATACCCCAATGGCCAGACTCCCTTCCTAAGGAGATGATAATAGACATTGAGGTGCATGAAAGTGCATACATTAAACCAGCACAGGTAAAACACCTAAAAACAGGCAAATGTTTCAAAATATCGGCTTGGCTGAAGTACCCCCAAGAACAAACAGCATGACGAACGCTTGTACCAGGAATAATTCAAAGGAAACTGAGTTTAGATTCAATCACAGGGACGAGAATTTATATCAACTTGGAAAACTTAGAAAATATCCGCTCTAAAGTTTACCAGCCCCAAACCCAATAAACTCCGAAAAAAGAGCACTACACGACTCGCAACCATGCTGCAATGGCCTCCTGATGTATTACTCCTAAGTCAATTTTTGGGTTACAGGCTGTGAAAGGTGACATGAATCCGATCTACCTTGTAGGGCTCTTTGGAATGAGGTAAATGAATCTCAACAGTATTGAATACTTCTTTTATCTTTTTGGCGAGCCGATCTGCAAGTTGGTTTTCTGTGGTAGTAACGCGATATATCTCTTGGTCAGTTTTTTCAATGTTGATGATTCTATGCTGCGGATCCATCTCTTTAGCGCGTTTGCCAAAATTATGAATGAGACGAAGCAACTCTTCTTCATGTCGCTCAGGGCATTCTTCAATAAGAAGCTCCCCCTCAAAAAGATGGTCTTGAGTCATTTTACATGCCCGGCATAATGCCTTTTTATTAACCTGTAGTGTTGACTTGGCGTGGACATTGAGCGCATCAATCGAGTGATGCCACCGTTTTTTAAAATGAACATTATGACACTCAGGACATTCTGTAACTCCCCTGTGCTCTTGGCCATACTCATCATGGCTTGCCTCACGACCTGGTTGAGGGGTCTTGAGTGATCCTGTTTTGCGGAACTTATCATTGCCTTTATGAAATCTATTATTTAGAAGCCATAGCAAAAGAGTGTTTATAGGATACCTTTCCAAAAGCTATAGTACATAAACTAGCACTAATATGCACATATTTCTAGCAGCAACTACTGATCACCCACTACTGGTATCACGGCTGAAGAAAAATTTCAAGACACTTAGCGATTACCGGCTGCCCACCCCCATCTCGAAATAGCATTAATCTCGAAAGAAAGCACGTAGTACGTCGTTGGCTTTAATGACTACTGCATTGTGCTCCACAGACAGTTTTTCCCTGTACGATTGATATGAAAATCAAGCATATACACAGCAGACTGAAGCGGAGTATCTTTACCACGTTTGCTTTGTTCTTCAACCTGCTTCAGGGTCGTTGCAGTTTTTTTAGGATCGTTCCAAACGGAAATACAATCTCAAAATATGGGACATCACTTCTTTTAGTAACCTCCGGGCTCCATTGCTGATTTTTTCTTCTCCTCCCCATGCAAGAGTTAGGCATGTATTTTTCTTGATTCCTTTTGAATGTGTTTCCAGTTCACATCCTCTATTTTTTAAACGCAACTAAACTAGTGTAGGATAAGAAAACCCACCCCTTGGTTAACAAGATGAGCAAAAACTTAAGCTGCTAATGAGAAAATGTTGACCTATGAAAAGGAATGGGTATTGAGGCCAAAATTTTGTACCCAGCTCCTCCTTGGTGGGGAGATTCAAAAAGTTCTACTGACGTTACAGGCACAGAAAGCTTAAGGGACTTTTTAATAGGTTGGTGCTTAAGTCTTTTCCCATCTTCTTGGGAAAGTCGCGCAAGGGTCAAGTGCGGTATAAAAGGAATATGATCACTGATGTTAAACACGGTGAGTAACGCTTTTTTAAGCTTAACAAGTTCTTCCGATGCACTACACACAATCCAAATAAAACGTGGCTTCATAGCATTAGGTCCCAATGCAAGGTGCTCTAGGTGGAGACTAAATCCTTTGGTGTGCCGGAGCGCAATACGTATTTTCTCCTCAATTGAGGACTGATTAATCATTTCCCAAGGTGGTAGTAAGGTGAGGTGAATATCTTCTGGAGGAATAAAAAGTATAGACAAGTCAGATAATTCCGCCTGGATGTTCATACACTCTTCTATTATCTCTTGGGGTATGCCAATACCCACAAAAACGCGCTTAGACATTTTTTCAGATTTTAAGGTTTACTTACAAAAAAATGATGGTTATCTGTTTACACCTGCTAATACTTCTGTATTTCTCCTTACCACAATGAAAGGTACGCACCCGCATAACCTCACTTAAATATACAGCGTCCCAGCCCTTCAAGGTACACTTTGGAACATTTTTATAGTATTTTTTTGAAGGTTTCTTGAAACAAGAAACGAGGGATGCACAAGACGTGCATCTAAATCCTAGGAAGGGGAAAGCCGCGCTTATGGAGGTTGGCGGAGAGGGGGGGATTCGAACCCCCG
>DCSL01000029.1 GCA_002325615.1 Amoebophilaceae bacterium UBA1467 | reverse complement strand
GGGAGGCAGTAGAGCAGTGTCAAGTGCCAAAAGGTGGGTACAAGCACCCCCGTCCCATACATTTTATTCGCAATGGCATACTCACGTATATCTTTGACGCCCCTGCCAGCACAGAGGCCCATAACAAGGGTGATGAGCAAAAAAGTATAAACGATGAAGTGATCTATACTGAGATAAGCCACATGCAAAGCGGGGCGAACAGGAACATCGGCGTTAGCGACTCGTGGCGCAACAGTTTTTTTTAATGATTCCAAAAACTACGCATCTTACACCGTACTGCCAAGCCCTTTGAACCTGCTGGTACAGGACACTATATTCGCGATTTCTGTATTAATGTTTCTTCTCTATGCAAGATTTTATAGCCAACCTGCGCTGGCGGGATATGGTGCACAATATAATGCCTGGTACAGAAGTACAGCTCAAAAAAGAAGCTACTGCAGGCTATGTGGGCTTTGACCCTACAGCGCCCTCGCTGCACATCGGCAACCTGGCTGCCATCATGCTGCTCAAACACTTTCAAATGGCAGGGCACAAGCCGGTGGTGGTGGTAGGGGGTGCCACAGGCATGATAGGTGATCCATCATGGAAGTCTGCAGAAAGAGCTTTTTTGCGTGAAGAGGAACTACACTACAACCAAATATGCATCAGCAAGCAACTGCAGCGTTTTTTAGACTTCTCTGATCAGGCACATGGAGCCGTTTTGCTAAATAATTTAGATTGGTTCAAAGACATGGGCTTTTTGCAGTTTTTGCGTGAGACAGGCAAGCACATACCCGTCAATTATATGATGGCCAAAGACTCTGTAAAGCAGCGCTTAGAGACAGGAATATCTTTTACTGAGTTTGCCTACCAACTGCTACAGAGCTATGATTTTTACTACTTGTACACCCATCACAACGTAAAGCTGCAGATGGGTGGGGCAGATCAGTGGGGCAACCTGACAACAGGTACAGAGCTCATCCGAAGAAAGACTGGTAGCACAGCTTTTGCCCTGACTACACCCCTCATTACTAAGGCAGATGGAAGCAAGTTTGGTAAAACCGAACAAGGCAATGTGTGGCTCGATCCGACCATGACTTCGCCGTATGCGTTTTATCAGTTTTGGTTGAACTGTTCGGACGAGGAGGCACGCAAGCTTGTCAAGGTCTTTACGCTGCTAGACCAGGCAGCCATAGAAACGCTCTTCCAGACACACGGTGCAGCTCCCCATCAGCGCGTCTTACAAAAAGCCATTGCTCAGGAGCTCACCATTAGGGTGCATTCTGAGCAAGCTTACCGCCAAGCAGCCCAGGCCGCTGAGATATTGTTTGGGCATGCTGCCCAGCAAGATATCCATACGTTGAGCGAGCAAGATTTGTTGACCATATTTGCCAATGTCCCACAGATCACTATCAGCAAGGAGCAGTGGGAAGATTTGACTGATGTGGCAGACTTAGTGTCGAGCACCACACACGGGGTCATCTTCCAGTCAAAAGGGGAGGCACGCCGCATGATACAAGGAGGAGGCTTGAGCATCAACAAAGTCAAAATTACTGATCCTCATCAAAAGCCTAATTTTAAACGTTTGCAGGACAGGTATCTCCTTGTCCAGCAAGGTAAGAAGCACTACTACCTGATCGTTGTTCGGTAATGAGCAACCAGCGCCAGTACTTGATAAAGTATCACTGATAACTCTTTTAGCCTCCCCACTCCTCTCTGTCTAGACTGCGGTATTGGATGGCTTCAGCCAGGTGTTCTTCTTTGATGGCCTCAGTGCCCGCAAGATCGGCAATGGTGCGGGACATTTTTAAGATGCGGTCGTAGGCTCTGGCAGACAGACCAAGCTTTTCTGTGGCGGCTTTGAGTAAATTTTTCCCTGATTTGGAAATAATACATACTTTTTTGACCATGGCAGAGGGCATCAATGCATTGGCGTGAATGTCTCGGGAAGCTTGGAAGCGTTGCTGCTGTATAGCCCTGGCCTGCACGACTCGTGCCCTGATGGCAGTACTTTTTTCTGTAGGCCTTCGGGCAGTCATCTCATCGAATGAGACAGGAGTTACTTCTACATGCAGATCAATCCGGTCTAGCAGCGGACCACTCACCTTGTTCAAATAGCGCCGTACGGTGGCAGCATCGCACACACATTCCTTGGTAGGATGGTTGTAATAGCCGCAAGGGCAAGGATTCATGCTAGCAATGAGCATAAAGCTGGCTGGAAAGTCCACAGCAATTTTAGCACGAGAGATGCTGACCTTGCGCTCTTCTAGAGGCTGGCGCATGACTTCTAGCACGGCCCTTCTAAACTCTGGAAGCTCATCCAAGAAAAGGACGCCGTTGTGCGCAAGCGATATTTCACCTGGCTGGGGAATACTCCCCCCTCCTACCAGCGCAACATCACTGATGGTGTGATGGGGAGCCCGAAAGGGCCTAGTAGTCATCAGGCCATCTCGCTGGCCCAATTTTCCGATGACCGAATAAATTTTGGTCGTTTCCAAGGCTTCTTCTAACGTAAAGGGAGGAAGAATGGAGGGGATACGTTTGGCCAACATGGTCTTTCCAGCGCCAGGGGGGCCAATCATGATCGCATTGTGGCCACCTGCAGCGGCAATTTCTAAGGTTCGCTTAGTGTTTTCTTGCCCTTGGACATCTGCGAAATCAAGCGAGTAATCATTGATACCACCAGCAAACATAGCTCGCGTATCTATGACAACAGGGGCTATGGTTTTGGCACCTGTAAAAAATCCAATGGCTTCTTCAATGTGCCGTACAGGAATGATGTCCAGATTATTGATAATGGCTGCTTCTGGAGCATTTTCTTGGGGAAGAACAAAACCTTTACAATTTCTTTTGCGTGCTTCAATAGCAATAGGCAATACACCTTTGATAGGGCGGAGGCTGCCGTTGAGGGCCAATTCTCCCAATACCATATATTCATCTAAATGATCGAAGTGGCACTGCTGGGATGCATGCAGGATACACAAAGCAATAGGAAGATCGTATGCAGCACCTTCTTTGCGCATGTCTGCTGGGGCAAGATTAACGATAACACGCTGGCGAGGCATGGCATAACCAGTGTGTTTGAGGACAGATTCGATCCGATGCTGGCTTTCTTTGACAGCGCTATCAGGAAGGCCTACCATAAAAAAGTGGGTCCCCTTAACGATGTTCACCTCAATAGAAATCAGTGAGGCGTTGACCCCATAAACAGCACTGCCCAATGTTTTTGTTACCATGCCTTCAACTTAGTCAATACATGTATACGGGTGCTATCAGTAAATTGTGCATCCTCGCAATGCCTTTGGCAAAGAGACCACAAGAATGACGAGAAGGAAGGTAACCCATCTAGGCTAGGAATAGTAAAAAGTGAAGCAAGAATCTTGCTAGTGGGCAAGCGCGACCAATTACCTGAACAATTCGCAGTTTTGGTACTCGGACGCTACATGGATAGAGGCGCTGGCCTGCACACGCTCAAACCACTTTTGTAGGGTAGTGGTTCTCTTTTCATCAATTAACAGCTGCTGAATCTTGGCATAGTCCTGCGCAAGGTTGGCCTGAGGAGGAGCTATCTTTTCCTCCAGGAAAATGATCCTGACTGCCTCCCGATCATCTGCTGTGGTAAACAGTATAGGCTCAGATATAGCACCAGGAGCAAGCTGCTCTATGGCAAAGTATACATCTTGCGGCAAGTCATCGATCAACATCCTTGTACTACCATGCTCTCCTGTGAGTAGCCCTCCACTTGAGGCGGTTAAGGGATCTTCAGAGGACTTGATTGCAGCTTGCTCGAAAGTAACTTTGCCCGCCAAGATCTCGGCACGCAGTTGGGCCAATTGTTTTTTGACTGCTTCTATGCCAAGTGCTTCCGGGCTGTACTTAAGCAGGATATGGCGACTGTTGTAGCGGTCTTCTTCCCGAACAATGAGCTGGATCAAATGGCAGCCAAATTGTGTGGTGACTGGGTCAGATACCTCGCCAGGCTGGAGTGCCAACGCTGCTGCCTCATAGGCAGGGGCCAACTCACCTAACCGCCAAAAGCCTAGGTCTCCTCCTTGGGGAGCAGAACCTGGATCTTGGGAGTACTCCTGGGCAAGGACTTCAAAATCTTCTCCGTTTTGTAGGCGTATTTTCAAGGCTTTGAGCTGTGTTATCAGGGCATCTTTCTCTTGTTGACTGACTTGTGGATACCGTACAATTTCCCGGACGGCTACTTCAGCAGGATAGTAGGGTCGTGCTTGGGCAGGCAGGGCTTCAAAGAACTCTTTGACCTCTTGCGGCGTGGCAGAGATATCTTTGATAAGCTGGGCACGCATTCTGTCTAGCATCAGTTGCTCTTTTATTTTTTCTCTCAACTCACTTTCGACCTCTTTGACAGGCCTTCCCCAATACTGCGCTAACCTTGCTTCCGATCCTGCTTGTGCTAGCAGGTACTGCATTCTGTCAAGGAGCGCCTGTGCTATTGCTTCCTTTTCCACTACTATCCCTTCTTGCTTGGCTTTAGAAATCAACATCTTATTGATAATCAGTTGCTCTAGCATCCTACACTTCAGGTCAGCAACCTCTTTGCCACCCTGGAGCAAGTACTGCTGGTAAGCAGTTTCTAGATCTGAATGCAGGATGATCTGGTTATCAACATTTGCAATAATCTTGTCTAGCAGTGTGCCCTGGGAAGACTCTGCCAAAGCAATGCGCGTCAACGCTAAGCACAAGACTACCAGATGGCATTTTCGTTTAAAGTTCATAGACAGTACAATCGTTATTATTTTCAGCTTGCTCAAGCATATCGTTTTTAATCTTGTTGGCCAAATCTATTTTTCTTTTGCAGATAATACAATCGGCAATCTGATCACTGACAACCTCCAGGGGAAATGCTTCATGCACTAGCCGACAGTCATCAGTTTTAAAGTAATAAAAGTACTCTTCATCGCTTTCTTGGAGTAATTTCTTCCCTGCTAAGCGGTTTGGACCTTGTCTCTGGCGTTATTGCATGGTGTTGTCTTGCATAAAGTTCCTCCCATGACAACCAAACGGTCTCATCTAAAGCATAGTCTTCCGCAAATCAAAGACAGCAAATCCTCAGGACCTTTTATCTCTA
>DCSL01000025.1 GCA_002325615.1 Amoebophilaceae bacterium UBA1467 | reverse complement strand
GCTTCTACATGAAAAACAATAACTCATAGGCATGGGTTTTCTACCTTCCCTTTGTCCTCACTACCCCTATCGGTCAATATCCTAAGGATAGGCACCCCTTGTTGCTGATACCAGGGTAATATCCTGTCATTGATCAGATTGGTACTAGTAAGAGCTGTCTTCTCTTGATATAGTTTGGCATCAGCTAAACGGGTGTAACTACCTATGAAGACTTGCCTATATACTTGACCTATGCCTTTAAAGGTGCCTACATAATACGTGTCTTGACACTCTAGGTAGCCAGGTTGAGCTGTTTCTAGCTCTCCATCAACTTCCTTATTGGCTTGCTATTTCTCTAAGGCTTGTAACTGACGCTCTGTAAGGACCAGCCCATCCTGGGCCATCTTGGCTTCTAGCGCATGTAATTGTTTCTTAATATTATTCAGGTCATAGCGTAGCCAGATAGACCTTACCCCTCCAGGAGAGACTAATACCCCTTGTTTCTTGAGTTCATTAGATACCCGTAACTGACCATAGGATGGGTGCTCTATGGCCATGCCTACTACTTCCGCTCAATGGCGGGATCTACTCTATTAGCTAGGATAGGCTTCTTCCTACTGACCTCTAATAGGGCCTCCTCCCCTCCTTGCTCATACAACTCTTGGAATCTGTAGTAACTATCTCTACTATAGCCCATCGCTCTACAGGCTGAGGAGATATTACCCAGCTTTTTAGCTAACTCTAATAAGCCTACTTTAGGTTTGATGATCTTTTGATGTATGTTCATAATCAATCTTCAGTTAATTGGTGAATGCCTGCAAGGCTATCAACTGTAAGATTAAATTTAAACTAATACAGATTAGAGCAGCTCAGACAGCAACTTGCTGATACCTGTGTTTTATAACATAGGCCCCGGGTTGTTTGGCAATAAAAGAAAACGTCTGATTAACTGCTTTTAGAAACTGTGCACCTAAATTCTATTGTCCATCATACTAAGTAATACTCTTGGTGGGATCTCTTTATATGCCTGCGCTGTGAACTTTACAGCGTAGCTCATATTTTGCTTTCAAGCTGGTGCTTGACATCCTGCCAGGCGAAGGTTTCGATGAGATTAGCCAGATAGTCCTCACTACGCTGGTTTAGTGTTTGTGTATGTTCAGGGGAAAGATCAAAAAACACATTATCAGAAAACTTATACTTTGCTTTGAGCTCCTGCTAACTTTTAATAGGGATCAAGACACCAATAGTTTTTCCGTCGTTGTCGGTGATATACTGTAGGCCCATGTTACTCTATTTTGGTGCTGCAAGTCCAAGCCAGCAAAGCTAAAATAGAGAAGCTATTACTTTCAGTCAGAGACGTATTAGGAAAAAGAGAAATTTTGCATCCAAGTATTCACTTCTTGCTTCACAGCCCTAAGCTGTGGTATATCCTCAAGATTGGTTAATACTGTATCGATCAGGGTGACGAGGTGCACTATGTCTGGTTCCTTCATACCTCTGGTAGTAATAGCTGGTGTGCCCAGGCGTATGCCAGAGGTAATAAAAGGTGATCTTGCATCAAAAGGAACCATATTCTTATTGATCGTAATATCAACCTGATCCAGTGCTTTCTCTGCTTGATTGCCTGTAATTCCTTTATTACTTAAGTCAACAAGCACCAGATGATTATCAGTACCCCCTGATATCACTTTATAACCTCTGTCTACAAAAGACCGAGCCATCTGACGCGCATTTTTCTGCACTTGTAGGATGTATTCAAAGTATGCGTCACTCATTGCCTCCTGGAAAGCAATGGCCTTGGCTGCGATCATGTGCATCAGCGGTCCTCCTTGTGTGCCAGGAAACACACCGTTATCCAAAACCGAAGACATCTTTTTTAGCGTCTCTTGAGCAGTCTTGATCCCCAGCGTGTTCTCAAAGTCCTGGCCCATCAGAATCATACCACCTCTAGGGCCACGCAAGGTTTTGTGGGTGGTGGTCGTCACACAATGGCAGTAGGGCAAAGGATCATTCAGCAGACCCCGGGCAATGAGCCCCGCAGGATGGGAAATATCCGCCATCAAAAATGCACCTACATGGTCCGCAATGCTGCGCAGCTTTGCATAATCCCAATCACGGCTATAGGCAGAAGCACCACAAATGAGAAGCTTCGGCTTTGTACGGTCAGCAATAGTGGCTACCTCTTCCCAGTCAATAAGACCTGTTTCTCTATTGACGCCATAAAAGGAAGCTTGATACAGTTTTCCAGAGAAGCTCACTGGCGATCCATGCGTTAGGTGACCTCCGTGCGCCAAGTCAAAACCTAAGATCTTATCACCCGGTTTCAGGATGGACATCATCACCGCTGCATTGGCCTGCGTGCCAGAATGGGGCTGTACATTGGCCCAAGCTGCGTTGAACAATTGTTGAGCTCGCTCTATGGCCAGCGTCTCTATCTCATCGACTACCCTACAACCTCCATAATACCTTTTGCCTGGCAACCCCTCCGCATACTTGTTGGTCAGCACACTCCCTACCGCTTCCATTACCTGTTGAGAGACAAAATTCTCAGAGGCAATCAACTCGATGCCTTGCTCTTGTCTTTGTCTTTCTTCCTTGATCAGATTCAATAGGATATGGTCTCTCAGCATCATTCATTTGGTTGAGAAGCTCAGCAACGAAAGATAAGCAGCGAAAAATCGTGAACCTACGTGATGGGGTATCTCCGTGATCACCAACCGCGCTTGTGGTGGTTTTGGTGTGGCTTTGCTTTACCGCCTTTTCATGACTGCGGCAACAAGCTCTTGTAACTCCTCTTCAGTCTGTTTGAAGCCGAGATGCCTAGCAATAGGTACAAAGAAATGCATCATCTCGTCAGCTATTTTTTTCTGCTTTTCGAGCGAAGGGTGACCCTGTATGGTGCGCATGTTGTGCACACGTTCTGCCAGTTTCACCTGTAGTACACGCACGTCGGTCTCTTCAAGGAGTTGTCGAATGTTTTCATGGTCATTCATGCTGACGCGACGGAACTGCCCATCCAGGTGTGTTACTTTATTAACAATAGCTGCCACATCAGGGCCAAAAACCACACCTACCTCTGCCAGTGTCAAAGGTGTGTCTTCTACAGTATCATGGAGCAGGGTGGCTAGGATAGCTGCTTGGTCTTCGGTATAGTTGAGTATGATGTCTGTAGCTGCTATAGGATGTAGATAAAAAGGTTCTCCTGACTTCCGTTTCACAGGGCCACGATACTTCTTGATGTACATGATGGCTTTCTCTGCCAATTCCATATCAACAGGGGTCTCATCTTGAAGTCTTTTCAGTAGTGCCGTCTCTTCTGGAAGCACTGCTTTGGATACCCGTGAGTCCATGCCACTACTCACCTCCATTTGTGGGAGATCCATCATACTAGGTCTTACTTCACGCAAGTACATTGGAATAACGTAAACTTGGATCAGTGCCCCTTTGGTTGCTTCTATTAATTCCACAGCTCCATAATGGGCATCTACAATGTGCTGATTATCTAGGAGGGGCAAGTCCTCCATGGATTGCGGAACTTGAAATGAAGTGTTCCCTATTGTTCCCATGTACAGTGGTTTAGGTGGTGGTAATGTATCAGTACTGCTGACGGTAAAGCAGAGGGCAGGCACCTCTTTGATATAGTCTTTGACGGAAGGAATAGGATAACCTAGCGTTGTTTCTTGCATGCCTAAAAAAACAGGCTGCTGCGGACCTCCGTGTTGCTGGGCATATAACCAAGCATTGACGAGCAGTTGTTGTATTCTGCTACTGTCACATTGAATCGCTTGCGACCCTGTGAATTTATTGATGCGTGGACTTGGCCGTTGCTGTGTGTGCTGTGCTTTAAAGACGGCCATGGATCTTGCAAGTAGATCGTCTATGCGTACCGTATCTACCTTGAGCCGGAGGTGCCCTTGCACGCGGTAAACGACATTCCGTAGGTACCCCATGGCATCTTTAAGGGCCTGATGAGCTTCGTCTAAGGTATGGCGAATCGTGGTGAGCTGTTGGGGGGAAGTCGCTGTCAGGGCTTGTTGCGCAAAATTTCTTACCTTTTTGTCGACTGCTTCTAATACGCTGGTACCGGCCGTGGTGACTTCAGAAAAAAAGGGTGTTTTATGACTTAGTGCTTTCACAAGCTCTTCTTGGTCCAACTTGCGTTCTGTAGTGAGCAGTTTGTTGCGCCTCTCTAGCGCACTATAGGCTTGTTTGTGTTTGAAGAGCGCGATAAGAAAACTGCTAAACAGCAGTAATCCGTAAGCTATCCTAAACTGCAGCGTACCTAAGTTGCCCAGTGTACTTAATAAAGTGGTATACTGGCTAAATCCTAAGGTAACTAGCACTACGCCACTCACTGCCATGACTACGGCTATAGGCCAGTGGAGCAACAACACCGCCATCAAAAAGTTGAGCATGAAGATGAGTATTTGCGATGTGGCAAAACCATTGAGTACCACGAGTATACCCCCTACCAAAAAAAGAGCATAAAAAGCACATAAAGGCCAAAACCATACAAGAAAGCGTTTTGCTTTCATCACGCTGGGCCAAATCGGGAAAGCCAGAAAAGTTGTAAACAGCATCATTGTGGAGTATTGCATCACTCCATAAAGGCTCGAAAACTGGGTTGTCATTGTGTGGGGTAAAAGATAGAACGAGGCATATGTGGCAGCGAATATGTAAAAGCCAAACAAACTATAGAAATAGTCCTCCGTAGGTAGGGTACGTTTTAGGTAGGCGCGGAGTCTAGGTTTGTCGCGTTTTCCAGGGATTTCGTTTGCCCAGCTTGGTTGGAGCAAACGCATAAATCGTTCTTCCTCTTTGTTTCGTATAGGGTTATGCCCCCACCCTCCTTCTTCTTCTAGTAGATAATGTGCGCCCAGCATCACGACCATATTAGCCAATATGCCCGGGAAGAAGCTATTGACACTCTGGAAGGCAATGAGACAGGCCGTTACGGTGACGGCCCCCGCCCCCATGGCCATAAGCACGACTCTCCTACTGGTTTGAAAACCAAAAATCGAGAGCAGCATGGGAATGACGACAATAGGAGCATAAAAATTAGCAGAGCCTAAGAGTATCTCTAGAAGATCTTGTACACCTAGTGCTATCACTAATCCTAATGTGCCTAGCAGCAAAGTAACCCATCGGGCTGTATGCAGTGAACTTGTTTTTTGTAAACCAAGAGGAGGGATAATATCATTGGCAATAATGACAGCACAGGAATTTAACACTGAATCTGCGGTAGACATGGCGAGGGCTATGACCCCAATGCCTAAAAACCCTTTGAGGCCCGGATAGGCATAGGAATTGACGATGTACTGCATTACCCTATTAGGCTCGAGACCTGGTTTATCAGCCAAAATCATGATCGCTATCCAAATGATGCATAGACTGATCACTAGGTCTATCATAGTTGAATAGCCAATCGAACGCTTTACTTGTGCTGTGTCCCGTGCCATCACCAAGCGCTGAAAGAGTTCTGGTGCAAGCGATGGGGTTATGATTATAAAATAACTTATTAGTGCAATGGTATCCATCAACTCAGGCGACCACCGAACTACCTTTTTGAAGCTGAAGAGGGGATTGGTAGCAAGCATGTGTGTTATTTGACTATGGCTTTGGATATTATTCCAGATGGCTAGCGCAAGTACAGGAAGTAGAGTGCCAAAGGTGAGAAACTGGAAAACATCTGTGAAGGTAACTGCCTTGACTCCCCCAGAAAGAGAATAGAATGTAATGATGATGGCTGAGATGATGACTATCTCCGGCCCTTCGTAATTGAATAGGATGGTCAGTATTCTGGCAATTACTTGCAATTGAATAGCTATATAACCTATTGAACTTAATACAGCGCTAGTGCCAGCAATAGCCTGTACAGCTTTACCATATAATTTCCCAAGTGATTCCGGCACTGAAACGTCGTTCAAAAATTTACCCATCCGTGCACCGATTACATACC
>DCSL01000021.1:9757-9911 GCA_002325615.1 Amoebophilaceae bacterium UBA1467 | reverse complement strand
AGGTCCTGAGTGATGAATATAGACTTGCCGCTGAAAAGAATATCATCCAGCCTGTGGTAGAGTATCCTTATCGGGGTGCTATTTACGACAGGCATGGAGATTTTTTAGCCTACAACGTGCCTATCTATGATTTGATGGTGATTCCTAAGGAGGG
>DCSL01000021.1:0-9738 GCA_002325615.1 Amoebophilaceae bacterium UBA1467 | reverse complement strand
TTAGCCTTTTGCCAAGATTTCGGCATTAGTCCTCAAACATTTGATGAAGCCTTTAAAAAAGCCAAGGCCTACTCCTATGTCAAACCCTCTTTTTTTATCAAAAACCTATCCCAAGAAACATGGGCTGAGATCCAAGATCACGTTGCTGAATACCCAGGATTCTTTGTGCAGGCACGCACGGTACGACAATATCCCACACCTATGCTAGCCAACACCTTGGGGTATGTTGGTGAAATAAGCCCTCAGCAGCTTGCTAAAGATACGTCGCATTACTACAAGCAGGGGGATATGATCGGTATCAGTGGCTTAGAAAAAAGTTATGAAAAAGCTTTAAGGGGTGAGCGTGGCATTAGGTATCAGGTTAGCAATGCACAGGGAATAGCCCAAGGCAGTTTCAAAGAAGGGGCCTTTGACCGAGTATCTGTGCCTGGGGAAGACCTCAAAACTACCATAGACACTGCATTGCAAATGTACGGCGAGCAGCTTATGGAAAATAAATTGGGGAGCATTGTGGCCCTAGTACCCCAAACAGGCGAAATTTTAGCATTGGTATCTAGTCCTTCTTACAATCCTAATCTGCTAACAGAAAAAGACTTTAGTAACCACTTTGTTGCCTTAGAAAAAGACACACTCGCCCCCCTTTTTCATAGGCCCATCATGGCTATGTACACTCCAGGATCTATTTTTAAGCTCCACCAAGCGCTGATTGCCCTACAAGAGAAGGTAGTTTACAAGAATACCTCTTATACCTGTAACAAGAAGCTACTCAAGTGTCATCCACATCCCTCCCCTTTAAGCTTACATCAAGCTATCCAGCACTCCTGTAATCCCTACTTCCACCACGTTTTTAGAAATATTGTTAATCAAAAAGTATCCAATAACTCCTACAAAGACACACGCTTAGGGCTTGAAAAATGGTGCGGCTATCTCAAAAGGTTTGGTTTGGGAACCGCACTCGGCATAGACCTTCCAGGCGAAAAGGGTGGTTGTGTGCCAGATGCTAAGTTTTATGATAAGCGTTACGGAAAAGGGTGTTGGAAAGCTTCCACAATTAGGTCGTTGGATATTGGCCAAGGGGAGTTGCTGATTACGCCTTTGCAGATGGCCAACTTTGCTGCCATTGTTGCTAATCGAGGCTACTATTATACCCCTCACTTGGTAAAGCAAATAGGAGCACGATCCATACTGCCAGAGGAGGAAGACAAACATGAAGTAGCTATTGATCGAGCACATTTTGAATTGATAGCTAATGCTATGCAAGGGGCAGTAGAAGGAGGAACGGCATGGCGTGCACATATCAAGGGGATAGCTATCTGTGCTAAGACAGGCACTGCGGAAAATCCGCATGGTGCGGACCACTCTGTTGGTATAGCTTTTGCTCCTAGCGAAAATCCTAAAATAGCGCTAGCTGTGTATGTTGAGAATGCTGGTTGGGGTTCAAGGGCCGCTGCTTCTATTGCCGGTCTGCTCATAGAAAAATACCTTCAGGGAACCGTTAGTCGTGCTTGGCTTCAAAACTATGTACTTAAAGGAGATTTTTTTCATTGAGAACAAAAAGCAACATATTCGCTCAGATTGACTGGCTACTTTTAGTTTTATACGCCAGTTTGGTCGTCTTTGGTTGGGTCAACATCTACGCTGTTAGCTACGAACCAGCGTATGAGCATGGCTTGTTCGACGTGTCTAGAAGTGCAGTTAAGCAGTTGCTATGGATTACAACCACCATCTTTATATTTTTTATTTCCTTGTTTTTTGAGACAAGATTTTACCAGTCTTTGGCATATTCTTTTTACGGTTTTAGCATATTACTGCTGTTGGGCACATTATTTTGGGGTGTCAGTATAGGAGGACATAGGGCATGGCTCCAGTGGGGGGGGTAACCTTCTGAGTTAGCTAAGTTGGCTTGCGCTATGGCCATTGCTAAGTATGTAGATGAAGCCAATACACAACTTACCAGACTGAAGCCCCAGCTTATATTATTGGGTTTTATCCTGTTTCCTGTGGTCATTATCTTGTTGCAAGGTGATTTAGGTTCCGGTGTAGTTTTCGTTGCTTTTGTCATTGTGTTTTATAGAGAAGGGCTTTCCCCTTGGCTTCTTTTGGTAGGCATATACATAGTAACAATCTCTGTTTTAACACTTTTAGTCCCTCATATCTACTTGATTATTGGTACACTCAGTGGGGCACTTATCTTGATCGGTTTGGTGAGAAGAACCGTGAAGAAGATCATGCTTGTTGTGTTGATGACTTTGGGCACACTGGTTCTGATCGAAGGATTTAATCTTTTTGTTGAGAAAATGCTAAAACCCCATCAACAAAATAGGATTAAGGCACTTTTTGATCCTAATGTTGATCCTCTAGGGATTGGCTGGAATGTGACCCAATCTAAAATAGCCATTGGCTCTGGAGGACTTTGGGGCAAGGGCTTCCTGCACGGAAGCCAAACAAAATATGGCTTCGTGCCGGAGCAGAGTACTGATTTTATTTTTTGTACGATAGGAGAGGAGCATGGGTGGATTGGAGCGTTGTTGGTCATTGGCATTTTCTTAGGGCTGATATCAAGGATACTCTATATCGCAGAGCGACAAAGGCTGCGATTTGCAAGGGTATATGGCTATTCGGTAGCCTCTATACTGTTTTTTCATTTTATGATTAATATTGGCATGACTATTGGACTGATGCCTGTGATTGGCATTCCGCTGCCGTTCATCAGCTATGGCGGTTCTTCCTTGTGGTCATTTTCAATCATGTTGTTCGTATTGTTGAAGTTTGATGCAGAAAGAAAAAATTACCACTCCCGGCAGCAGGTTACTTCCTTAGATTAGAGCTTGTATACATGCGTCAGAAAATAGTTGTTGCCAACTGGAAAATGCATAAGGACTTTGGAGAAGGGTTACAGCTTGCTACCAGGGTCATTCAGATGCTGCATAAGTCAGTGGAACATGCAGTCCAGGTCGTTCTGCTCCCTCCTTTTATCCATCTGGATGCGATCAGGAAGCTACTTCCTACGTCTGGGCATATCCATATAGGAGCACAAAACTGTCACCAGCATGCTTTTGGTGCCTTTACAGGGGAGATAGCAGCCCCTATGTTGCGGTCTGTGGGCACCAACTTTGTCCTAGTCGGACACAGCGAAAGAAGGAATTATCTTGGCGAAGGTAGTGCACTATTGGCTCAGAAGATGACTGTAGCACTTATGAGTGGCCTGCGGCCTATCTTTTGTTGCGGAGAAAGCAAACAGACCCGGGAAGCAGGACACCAAGAATTCTTTGTGAAAAAACAGCTTGCCACAAGCTTATTTCATCTTTCTGTCGCGCAAATAGCACAAATTGTTATTGCCTACGAGCCTGTTTGGGCCATTGGTACCGGAAGCACACCAGCACCTACCCAAGTACAAGCTATGCACCATTCCATCAGAAGTACAATAGCTCATAAATATGGAGAGAGAATTGCCCAAAGTATTCCTATTTTATATGGAGGAAGTTGTGATGCACAAAACGCGCGTACTTTCTTTGCTTGTCCCGATGTAGATGGAGGGCTGATAGGGAAAGCTTCCTTGGAAGCAGAATCCTTCGTTTCTATTGTTAACTCTTTGGAATAATCCACCAATCAAATCATGGCACAACCCGTAAGAATACAAAAAGTAGCTAGACTCCTTCAAAAGACATTGGGAGAAATTTTTTTGCAAGAAACTTCTAGGCTGTTGGGTAACATAATGGTTACTGTGACAGAAGTACGCATTAGTCCTGACCTGGGGCTTGCTAAAGTCTACCTGAGCTTTATCCTTACTACAAATGGGGCTGATATGTTAGCAAAAGTTGAGCAACAAAAGGGGGCACTCAGAAAAATTCTAGGAAACCGAATTGGGCACAAGCTGCGCAAGGTACCTGAGTTACGGTTCTATACAGATGACTCAGTAGCACATGCAGCCAAGATGCATCAGCTGCTAGACAAGCTTTATATCCCCGAGGATAGTAATATTATGCAGCATGAGGAATTGATGCGGTAGATTTTTTCTCGCTTAAGGGAAAATTGCATCTAAGTTCTCTCTTCCTACGGTATGCACTCTAGTCACCAGCTGGCTTGCTGAGTCTGTGATTAGATCCAATAGCAACTGCGGACAGATACCCAAAAGGAAAATTAGAAGTAAAAGCGGTATGAAAAGGATATATTCCCTTGTGCGCAGGTCTTGAAGCGCAGATTCCCGGCTAGGGTAGTGCAAAGAAAAGCTTCCAAAAAATACCCGCTGAATTGTCCATATTAAGTAAACAGCGTTGAGTAAAATACCCATAACCCCTACCATACCCATCCATCTTGGTAAGGAAGAGGCCCGAAATACCCCTATCAGCACCAACAACTCAGCAATAAAGCTTGAGAAACCAGGTAACCCCATAGCAGCAAAGAAGCTCACCACAGCGATAGTGGAGTAATAAGGCATTTTAGTAGCCAACCCGCTATAACTCTCAATTCTCCTATCCTGTGTCCTATCTTGAAGTACGCCAACAATCCCAAAAAGTAGGGCAGCGATGAGTCCGTGACTGACCATCTGGTACAAAGCACCCTGTACTCCCTCATGTGTCAGTGACGCAAGTCCCAAGAGCACAAAACCCATATGCGCTATAGAGGCATAGGCAATCATTTTCTTTAAGTCATGCATAGCCAATGCAGTCAGGGCCGCATAGATAATAGCACACACACCAAGCACACCAAGCCCAGAGGAATAGTAGATAGCCCCTTCTGGGAAAATATTGTAGGCCGTTCGCAGCAAACCATATCCTCCTATCTTTAGTAAGATAGCTGCTAGTATTACAGAGATGGGTGTAGGAGCTTCTACGTGTGCGTCAGGAAGCCAGCTATGAAAAGGAACAGCAGCAAGCTTGATGAGAAAACCAATCACTAGGCCCAGGAATGCCATGAGTCGTGCAGCCTGTCCCCAAATGAATTGTCCGCCGAGTAGCCCGAAGGCAGACCCAGGAATAAAGTTATGTGCATCAGTCATGAGTAGGATGTTCAAGGAGTGCACGATATCCTGGGGGAGTATTGCATGGGTTTGCACCAGACTTTGTACAGTGTTGATCTGCGCTGTGCTTGGTGTTTCTCCTGGTGTAAATAGGCCTATATGTAACCCTGTTGCTACAGGATCATATACAGATAGACCCAATCCAATCAGCACCATCAAGATCATGATAGTACCTAGCAGGGTGTACAATAAGAATTTGGTAGCAGCCTGTGCACGTCTTGGTCCTCCCCAAATACTAATAAAACAATAGATAGGCAGTAGGGCCACTTCAAAGAACATGTAGAACAGCATAAAATCTAATGCCAAGAAGCTACCCATGATTAGGGTGTCCATAAGTAGGTACAGGGCGAAGTAGGCCTTGATATATTTTTGGATGTGCCAAGAGGCAATGACGCCCATGGTCAGAATCAGGGAAGACAGTAGAATAAGGCCGATGCTCAGTCCATCTATACCCACTAAGTAGTCTACTGACAGTACGCCTAAGTTGCCCAGGTCCAAACGCATCCAGGAAAACCGCTCTACCGGGGTATCGTCCAATCCATGCATTAAGACGAGCCCAATACCCAGGCCTTGTAAGAGGGCAGTACCCAAAGTGATGTGTCTAAAAATTTGCTGCTGAGAGGAGGGAAGGAGCAGTAAAAAAAATAGACTACCGATGGGTAGCCAGATGATGAGTGATAAAAGGGGAATATGCATATGCGAGAGAGAAAAAGCGCTCATTTTTGCGCTGCCTATATCAGGCTCTGGGATGGGCTTTCTTAAATACTTCTTGTAATTTTTTGAGTGAGTGGTGGGTATAAAGTTGGGTAGTTGCCAAGCTCTCGTGGCCTAGCAAGTCTTTAATAGCATTGAGGTCAGCCCCTTTGTTCAATAAGTGGGTAGCAAAAGTATGTCGCAGTACATGCGGACTGTATCGGTCTGCATGAGTGTAAGCGCTCAGGTATTTGTTCACCAATCTGTAGACCAGCATAGGGTAGCAAGGTGTTCCTGCGGAAGTAACCAAAAGAAATCCACTATGGTTGCTAATTGTCGTAGCCCTGCAGAGCCTGTATCGTTCAATAACCTGCCGCAAGCTTTTAGGAAATGGAATGGTCCTTTCTTTTTTACCCTTGCCGCAGACTCTTATCGTGCTGTCATACAAGTCAACATATTCGTCACGGAGTGCCAGCAACTCAGCCAGGCGTATGCCTGTGCCATAAAGTAATTCCAGTACTAGCTTGTCGCGCCAGCCTTCAAACGTATCTTCAAATAAATGATTGTCTAACAAGCTAAGTAGCTCCTTCTCTTTGAGAAAGACAGGTAGGTTACTTTTTAGTCTGAGTGTACTAAGCTGTAAGGTAGGGTTTTGTGCCATGTAGGCCTTGGCGCATAGAAACTTATAAAAAGCCTTGAGAGAAGCAATTTTTCTATTGATCGAACGATTGCTTAAGCCTTGTTGTGCCAAAGCCACCATCCACGCGCGCAGTGTTTGATGAGTAGCTTTTTCAAGTTGACTATCAGGAGCAAGGATATGCAGGAAAGATACACACTGCTTCAGGTCTGTCTCATAGGCCCGGGCAGTATGTTGGCTCAAACGCTTTTCACTGACTAGGTATTGTGTAAATGCGGCAATCATGGATAGATGACATGCTTAAAAAGACAATCACCACCTACACCATGGGGGTTATGCATTTTCTTTGGTTTGCATCTCCTGCTTGTAGATAGCTTTTAGCCGTTCCTCTCTGTGTTCTATAGAAGGCTTTTTGTAGAACATCTTTTTTCGGATTTTTTTCAGCAAGCCCACTTTCTCAAATTTTTTTTTGAACCGTTTTAAAGCCCTATCGATCGTCTCTTTGTCTTTAACATGTATGACAATGTTGCCCTCACTCATGATGTTACTTTTTTGGTTAGCACGGTCCACAAAGATAGCCTCCAAACGACAATACGTCAAGTAGTTGGCTAGCCCCTCAGTATCATGCCGAATCATGCAGGCCTTTTACAAAGGCCTTTATTTTGCATAGTTGATAGCTCTTGTTTCTCTAATCACAATCACCTTTACCTGGCCTGGATACTGTAGTTGTTGCTCAATTTTGCTTGAAATATCAAGGGCTAATGTATTAGCTACCTCGTCTGTTACGCTGGTAGAATCTACCATGACTCTGAGCTCTCTACCAGCCTGTATTGCATAGCATTTCTTCACCCCTCCGAAAGACAACGCAATATCTTCCATGTCATGAAGCCGTTTTACATAAGCCTCTAAAACTTCTCGACGCACGCCAGGTCTTGAGCCAGAGATAGCATCACATGCTTGTACGATAGGAGAGAGCATAGAGGTCATCTCGATTTCATCATGGTGGGCTCCAATGGCATTATATACTTCTGGATGTTCCCTGTATTTTTTGGCCAATTCCATGCCGAGCATAGCATGAGACAGGTCGGATCTTTCTGCCGCTACTTTCCCGATATCATGCAATAGTCCTGCCCGCTTGGCAAGTTTACTGTTTAAGCCTAGCTCTGAGGCCATGGTGGCCGTAAGCTGTGCTACCTCTCGAGAGTGATGCAATAAATTTTGCCCATAGGATGCTCTGTAACGCATCCTGCCCACCAACTTGATCAACTCTACATGCATACCGTAGATACCTAGGTCAATAGCTGTACGCTCCCCTGTATCCATGATCTCTTTTTCTATATTATTTTCGGTGGTAGCTACTACTTCTTCTATGCGGCCAGGGTGTATTCTGCCATCCTGAATAAGCTGCTGGAGTGCCAGTCGGGCAATTTCTCTTCTTACAGGGTCAAAACTTGAGAGGAGCACAGTCTTGGGGGTGTCATCTACAGTAATATCTACGCCTGTGGCTGATTCTAGTGCACGGATGTTTCTGCCTTCCCTACCTATTATTTTGCCCTTTAGTGCATCGTTCTCAATATTTAGAACTAAGGAACAGTTCTCAATCGTTTGTTCAGCCACTATGCGCTGTATAGTAGTTAGGATCACACTTTTTGCTTTTTTTTCAGCATTTTCTTTAGCCTCGTCTACGATGGCCCTAATACGTATGGCAGCATTAGACCTTGCTTCATCTTCCAGCGCTTCCATCAATTGCTGATTAGCTGCTTCTGCGCTTAGGTTAGCTATTTCACCTAGTTGCTTGACTCTTTGGGCTTTGAGTTGATCAAGCTCATCTCTTACTTTTTCTAGGACACTCTGCTTGCGATGAAGCTGTTCTAGTTGTTGTGCTATTTCTTGCTCTTTGCTCCTTAAATAATTCTCCTCACTGAGCAGTTTTTCTCTCCTTCTACCTACACTTTGCTCAAACTCTGATCTCAATCGGACAAACCTCTCTTTGGCTTCTAGTATTTTTTCTCTTTTTATATTAGCCGCTTCTATCTTGGCCTCCTTGATAATGAATTTTATTTTTGTGTCCGCTTGCTTTGCTTCGTACCTATAGAATAGTTTAGACGCAATCCTTCCCAAGGCTACCCCTAACGATAGCACCAGCACAATCAAGATGAATAGCTGCGTTATACCCATGTTTTGTCATCAGGCAACCTAGAATCCAGGCTGGCAATCAACACTGCCCTGCGAGTAATGCCTGCGTAGGCGGCTCGCTACAAAAAGCATTAGCAGTGTTGGGACAGCAGCTAGTTTTCGGAGTGACTTAAGTACTTAGTTGATGTAAGTGCTTGATCCACTAGCCGGGCTAAGGCATTGACCTGCTCTGTGAGCGCTTGCGTCTCTCTGGTTGCTCCATCTTTTAATTTTAATGTGTCTATGAGACAATCCAGCGCTACCATAGCTAGCAGGTCTTGCTGATCGTGAATGCCAAATTTTTCACTATAAGTTTTTGCTTGCTCATTAATCAGTTTGCTTGCCGTTCTTACACACGTCTCGTCTATTGCCTGTACTTTCATAGGATACACCCTGCCACATATTCTGATCTTTACAGCAAGTTCTTCCATTACCTCAGCCTTTCAAGGTATTCTATGCTCTTATCAATGTCACCAATATAGCTATCAATCGTAGCTTCCCAATCTCTTAGCTTTCCGCCCTTTTTGGCAATAGCATCACTTGCCAGACTATTTGAAAAGTCCTGCGCGGTCTCTGTCCTGTTGGTAATCTGGTGTGTTAACTGCTCATTCTTCTTCCGTAGTTGCTGAATTATCTCTTGCTGATGCTTATAACCCTCCAGCAGTTGCATGATTTTTTGCTCCAAATCTTGAACACGTACATGCAGTTTTTCGCCGTTCATTCTATATTCTTATGATCGCCCCTAATTGATCTTCCAAAGCACGCATCAGGCGTGTCATGACCTGTTCAATCGTCTTGTCATCGAGTGTTTTTTCTTTCCCTTGCAGGACAAAACGCAAGGCATATGCTTTCTCCCCGTTCCCTAGCTTCCCTCCTTGATAGACATCAAAAACTGACACATCCCTGATAAGCTTCTCATTTTGCTGAGCAATCACCCTTCTGACTGCTTCAAAGTTGACTGATTTGTTCAGCACTAAAGAAATATCCCTCTGTACAGGAGGAAATTTAGAAATTACCTGATACCGGTTTAGAGGCTTCCATTTGCTTAGTAACACTTCCCAGTCTATATCAGCAAAAAATACGGACTGGTTGATGCCCATGTGCTTGAGCAGTGACTGGTGCACTTTTCCTGCTGTGAGGAACTGCGTTTGCTCTAATACAATTTGAATACCTGTTTGATAAAGGGGGTTTTGGAAAGGTTGAGCTGTAAAGT
>DCSL01000027.1:6629-8204 GCA_002325615.1 Amoebophilaceae bacterium UBA1467 | reverse complement strand
TGTGGTGAGAAAAATATGGGCTTTGGCGCAACAGCTCGGGCATGGTCGGTATTTTATCCCGCAAGACAGCAAGGGCCACATGCTAGACGATCATGTGTTTGTGAATCAGGTAGCCCGCATTCCCATGATCAATATTGTTGACCATGGGCCTGGAGAGCGTTCTCTGTTCAAGGCATACCACCACACGCATAGGGACAACCTCACGCTTATTGACAAACAAACGCTGCAGGCAGTAGGGGAAACGTTACTACATATGCTCTACACAGCGTCCTTTTGACAGCCGCTGCGTGCTCAAGCACTTTGCTGTTCCCAGTAAGTATACTCCTCGTAGGTACCAGGATATTCTTTGATCTGCTTTTCTTCAATGTACCAAATCTTGGTGGCTACTTGGGCCACAAAGTGGCGATCGTGAGAGACCAGTATATAAGTGCCGGCGTATTGCCGCAAGGTTTGTGCCAGGATGTTGATGGAGACCATGTCTAAATGGTTGGTAGGTTCATCCAGCAGCAAAAAATTGGCTTCTGAAAGCAGGACTTTGGCCAGTGCCACCCTAGATTTTTCGCCGCCAGAGAGTACGCCTATTTTCTTGAAGACATCGTCTTTGGTAAACAAAAACATCCCTGCAATGCTCCTCAGCTCGGTCTCGGACCTTGCCGCACCTGTACGTTTTAACTCTGTTAGGATGGTGTGGTCTAAGTACAAGGCCTCCAGTTGGTGCTGGGCATAAAACGCCATATTTACATTGTGGCCCAGGATACTTTCTCCTGCATTCATGGCCTCTAGGCCGGCAATGATCCGGAGTAGGGTGGATTTTCCTTTGCCATTGGCCCCAATCAGTGCAATCTTATCACCCCGCTCTATCTTGGCACTAGCGTTTTTCAAAATGGCTAGGGGGCCAAAATTTTTTTCTGCGTGGGCTAGCGAGGCTACCACTTTTCCGGGTTGTTGCTGTGTACTAAACCTAAACTTGATAGGGGAAGCTGTGGCTGCTACGGGTGCTACCTTCTCTATCCGTTCTAGGGCTTTGATACGGGATTGCACCTGCTTGGCTTTGCTGGCTTTGGAACGAAAGCGCTCTACAAAATCTTCTGTTTGTTGAATCGTTTTCTGTTGATTAGCATAGGCATTTTGTTGCAACGCTGCGCGCTGGGCTTTTTCCTGTTCGTAAAAGGTATAATTGCCCATATACACGTGCAGCTGCTGTTGGGCCACTTCTACGGTCTTGGTGGCCACCTGGTCCAGAAAACTGCGGTCGTGCGAAACAACGATAAAGGCACTAGCATAGTTTTGGAGATAACTTTCTACCCACTGAATGGACGTAATGTCTAGGTGGTTGGTCGGTTCATCTAGCAGTAGCAGCGAAGGCTTTTGGAGCAACAATTTGGCCAACATCACACGCATGCGCCAACCACCTGAAAATTCATTCATAGGCCGCTCTAAGTCTTGTGTAGTAAAACCCATGCCTTCCAACACGGCGTCTGTTTTGGCCTGGAGCTCATAACCACCCAATTGCTCGAACGTTTCTTGCAGCCTTGCCAGCTCGTCTACCAGGACATCTTGGTAGTTAGTTTCCAA
>DCSL01000027.1:0-6583 GCA_002325615.1 Amoebophilaceae bacterium UBA1467 | reverse complement strand
TATCTTTTTCTGGATTGTTACGGCGCTGTCAAAGGCCAGCATGGCCACACTGCGGATGCTATCAGTAGTTTGGTAAGAAAGTAGGTCTTGGTTGAGAAAGCCGATGGTGCAGTCTTTCCGTTGGCTGATAGTTCCTTGGTCAGGAACCAGGTCACCAGCAATCATCTTGAGTAGGGTCGACTTGCCCGTGCCGTTGAGCCCCACCAGGCCGATCTTATCTTTGGGCTTAATGTGCAACGAAGCATGTGTGTAGAGTATCTTGGAACCTAATTGATAGGTTAGGTTATTAATTACGATCATCTTTATCTTTTCTATTTTGTGGACCTACCTGGTAGGATTGCCAAAAATCCGCTGGCCATAGGGCTTGCGAGTGGCCGTTCAGTTTGCCCGAGGGGGACTGCTCCCTCGCCGTGGTAGCTTACGTTGATGCAGCGATTGCAAAGAATTTTTGAATGGAGAGACCCGACTTTGATGATATCTTCATAGCACTGGCAGCGAATTTAGCCAAAAGATCACACTGTGTCAAAAAGCAAGTAGGTGCTGTTTTGGCCAAAGACACTCGTATCATTTCTATTGGTTACAATGGGCCTCCAGCGGGTACCTACAATTGCGATGAGAAGTGGCCTGGTGTAGGCTGCGCCAGAGATGCGAAAGGAAGTTGCTTCCTGGCCTTGCATGCTGAGCAGAATGCCATTTTATATGCTATAAAAAACCATACTTCTGTAGAAGGAGCTGTGCTTTATGTGACCTTGGCACCGTGCTTGCCTTGTGCACGTGTTATTTTCAGTGCAGGTATCAAAAAAGTCATTTATGTGGAATCTTATGCGGCCTACAAAGGCATCAAGCAGGAGGAAGGAGCAGATTTTCTCCAAGAGTTTGGTGTAGTTGTAAAGGCTTACGAGCAATAGTTGGGATGTTAATTTTTGCCTGCCACACGAAAGGCACCCTTTTAGGGAAGGGGCCGTCATAGCTATACTCTTAAGACTAAAAGCTTTCCAAAACTCGTGTGCTTCATGTCCACTCAGACGGCAGAAAATTTTGTAGCCTTTCGCTTGCCATGCTAACGCCCCTGATCCCAAGGCGAAGTTCTTTTCTTCTTAGAGGAAATGTGCTGCTTAATGTAGATCAAGCACCGCTTTTGAGGGAATGTGGTGAGGTAAAGTGAATGCGTGTGGGCCCATCTACTTGTCTGATGCCCGCCCAGGGTCGAGTTTAGATCGGGGTAGCCCTGTGCGAAGACTTGTACGTATTGCCTCAACAGCGGCGAAGACTATTGCCTACTTTTGGGTGCCAAAAAGTAGGGCCCTACCAGAGAGGTGCAATCCTTATGTGATTTTTCCTGAATAAGTATTAAGATCATTGCAAAATGCTCCAAAATCCCCCTTGATTTACTTTAAATTGGCTAGATACCTTAGTTTTGAAACAGTCTCATATTAACTAATAACCTGCACTTCAGGTATGATATCGATGTTGAACCGATCTTTTACTGACCGTTGAATGTCCCGTGCAAGCTGGTAGATGTCTTGGCCCGTGCCCCCTCCGTAGTTGACCAATACCAATGCGTGCTGTTGATATACCCCTATTGCCCCCCTTTTTTTTCCTTTCCACCCGCACTGCTCAATCAGCCAAGCAGCCGGTACTTTGACGTGGCCCTCAGGTTGTGTGTGCCCAGGTATGTTAGGGTGCTTATGCTGGAGTTGTTCAAACTGCTGTTGTGTAATGATGGGGTTCTTAAAAAAACTACCTGCATTACCCAAGAGCGCTGGGTCAGGGAGTTTGTTTTGGCGGATGTAAATAACAGCATTACTAATGGCTTTGATAGACAGCTCTCGGATATTCATGGTCTGCAGGGTACTCTGTAGGGCGCCGTAAGTGGTCCGAAAGGTGGGCTTCTTTTGTAATCTCAAGGTGACGCTGAGAATGATGTACTGCTCTTTGAGCATATTTTTAAAGATGCTGTCCCTGTAACCAAAGGCACAATCCTCTTTGCTAAAAGTATGGACTTCTCCTGAATGTATTTCCATGGCTTCTAGCGATTCAAATGCTTCGCTGAGCGTTACGCCATAGGCGCCAATGTTTTGTATCGGTGCTGCTCCTACAGTACCTGGAATCAGTGATAGGTTTTCGATGCCTGCATAACCGTTTTCTACGCAATACATTACAAGCGTATGCCAATTGACGCCTGCACCTGATTTGACCCATACATGCGCTTGATCTTCTCTGATAGTGACTATCCCGTCTATAGCCATGTGGATCACAATGCCCCTAAAATAGTTTAGGAATAGCGAATTGCTGCCTCCACCCAAAATCAATCGGGGTAGGGTCTTGAGTTCTTCGTTCAACAAAAGGTTGTGCAAGCACTGCACGTTATCAATACGTACATAATAGCGTGCTTGAGCGTCAATGCCAAATGTGTTGAGACTTTTCAGGGAGACGTGCTCTTGCAATAACATACGATGATTATGCGTGCTTGCTGTTGTATCATTTGTGTTACTTGCCGGTTGGGACCTGTGCATAACCCAGCTTGGTTCGCACTTTCCCTAGTATACGCTCGGCCATGCTCCTAGCTTTGGCTTCACCAGCGACGAATATTTGTTCGATAGCAGGGATATCTTGTATATAGTCCTCAAAGCGCTGCCGTTCTGTAGTAAACTGCTCTAGGATGAGCGCTAAAAGTTCTTTTTTAGCATGGCCATAACCATACCCACCTGCTAGGTATTTTTGGCGCAGGGAAGCTGCTCGTGCCTCACCAGCCAGAACGTTGTACAAGCTAAAGACAGTACATTGGTCTGGGTTCTTGGGCTGGTCTAGAGGAGTGCTATCGGTTTTGATAGCCATGATGGTCCTTCTGAGTTCTTTTTCTGGCAGAAAGGGATCGATGGTGTTATGATACGATTTACTCATTTTTTTCCCGTCAGTGCCTGGAATGGTGTGGACACTGGCCTTGACCTCAGGTTGGGGCAGTATGAATGTCTCTCCGTATTGGTAATTAAACCTAGCAGCAATATCTCTGGTAATCTCTAAGTGCTGGAGTTGGTCTTGGCCTATGGGTACGACTGTGGCTTCATAGAGCAAGATATCTGCTGCCATGAGTACAGGATAGGTAAATAGGCCCGTACTGAGGTCGGCGAGGCGCGCTACTTTGTCTTTGAAGGCGTGGGCATTGGCAAGCATAGGATAGGGTGTAAAGCAGCTAAGGTACCAGGCCAACTCACACACAGCCGGCACCTGAGACTGTCGGTAGAAGATAGCTTCCTTCGTATCCAACCCACAGGCCAACCAGGCGGCGGCTGTAGCATGGATGTAAGATTGCCTCTGGACTGGATCTTTGATGGAGGTGAGTGTGTGTAGGTCAGCAATAAAAAAGAGCGCTTCATGCGTCGAGTCTTTGGCCAGCTTGATTGCTGGGAGCATGGCGCCAAGCAAATTGCCTAAATGGGGCCTTCCTGTGCTTTGAATGCCAGTGAGGATGCGCGCCATAATGATTGTGTGAGTGTGTTTGGCAAATATAGATTACACAATGCATTGCCAAGGTATGCTGTTTTTCTATCTCTGTGATCTTCTTGTCTTCTTTGTAATTCCTGAATACATAGTGCTAAAAACAGTACGTAAAAATATTTTTTTTCTAGCTATATTGCCCGCAAGTTTGTAAGAGACATGAGAAGATAATGGCAAAAATTACTTTAAGCACCTTCAGAGAAACACTTAAAACAAGCCTGCAAAGGATTGCTGATAACGATGAACCTATGGTGGTAAAAAGGAAACGAGGCGAAGACATGGTCGTTCTTTCTCTAGAAGATTTTAATGCCATGCAGGAGACTCTATATCTATTTAGTCGTGCAGCTAATACGGCCCACCTACTCCGAAGCAAGCAACAACTTGAGCAAGGTTTCTCTAAACAAGTTCCCCTCTCAGTATTAGCAGAATGCATATAGAGTTCTCGGCTGCTTCTTTCGCAGATTATCGTTATTGGCAACAACAAAGCCCCAAGAACCTCCGTAAGATTAACCAGCTCCTGCAAGAAATTACCCACACTCCATTCATGGGCACAGGCAAGCCAGAAGCTTTGCGGGGAGATTTGCAGGGTTACTGGTCGAGGCGTATTGATCGAGAGCACCGTTTAATTTATTGGGTATTGGATAACAGAATCCAGGTGCTAGCGTGCAAGTATCATTATTAGGGTTACTTAGGGTGTAGTAACGGTGGCTGAAAACTCTGTGGTTGATCTATTTCTCACTTCCAACGCTTCAACCTACTTTTGTCGCGTCTTGCCTCTCTGAAATAAGGTAGAGAGAAAAAGACGGCTCAACTTGATAACAAGCTCAATATACTATGGCATTAGTAACAATGGTTATGCCCACCATGGGAGAGAGTGTCATGGAAGCAACCATTCTCCAATGGCTCAAGCAAGAGGGAGACATGATTACAGAAGAAGAATCCATCCTGGAAGTAGCCACTGACAAAGTCGACTCTGAAGTGCCTGCCCCGTATGCTGGCAGACTGCAGAAGGTATTGGCAAAAAAAGGAGAAGTAGTAAAAATAGGGGCGCCTCTTGCCATCATTGCGACTGCAGGAGAGACCATAGCAGCTACTTCAACCTCGCTTGCCTCAGCGGTAACCCTTGTACCATCTGCAGCAGTACGCCCACTACAACCAATGCCAGCTTTGCAAGCGCCCGTCCAGAAGCAATCCGACGGCAGGTTTTATTCGCCCTTAGTACGTCACATAGCGCAGCAAGAAAAAATTTCGCCCCAAGCGCTCAGTAGAGTCCCTGGCACAGGCAAAGACAATCGTGTGACCAAATATGATTTGCTGGCGTATCTACAACATCGTTCTGAGGTAGATACGCCGCTGCAGCCCGCTGTAGCATATATGCCTATTGCGCCTGAGGATGAAGTGATTCAGTTAGACAGAATGCGTCAGATAATTGCTGAGCGCATGGTAGCTTCTAAGCACATTGCTCCGCATGTGACCTCGTTTGTAGAGGCCGATGTGACAAACTTAGTGCAGTGGAGGAATCAACACAAAGAAGATTTTGAGCAAAAGGCAGGTGCTAAACTCACCTATACGCTACTCTTTCTACAAGCTATTGTACGGGCTATCAAAGACTTCCCTATGATTAATGCCTTTGTGGCAGCGGACCGCATTATCAAGAAAAAAGCCATTAATATTGGGCTAGCTGTCGCGTTGCCTGGTGGCAATTTGATAGTACCTGTGATCAAACATGCTGATCAGCTCAGTTTGGTGGAATTGGCCCAAAAAGTACAAACCCTGGTCCATAAGGCGCGTCATCAGCAGCTGGTCCCTGATGAATTGGCAGAGGCTACTTACACCGTTTCTAACTTGGGCTCTTTCCAGAACTTGATGGGAACGCCAATTATTCTGCAGCCGCAAGTGGCTATTTTGGCGTTAGGAGCCATTGTTAAAAAGCCTGCCGTGGTAGCAGGTGCTCAAGGAGATACCATTGCTATTCGGCATCAAATGTATCTGTCGCATTCCTATGACCATCGAGTGATTGATGGAGCACTAGGAGGGGGCTTTGTAAAGCAAGTGGCAGACTACCTGGAAGTGCTTGTTGATTGGGTACGTTGGTGATTACGAATTGTGTTTTGGGGCCTATGCATAAGCAAATTTGACGTTGCTGAGGTAGTTCATAAGATTGCGTTTGCAATACATTGTGTGCCCATGTAAGCGCGCTATGCACCCGTTATTAGTGCTCTTACCTATTCAATAAGCTCAAAAAAATATGGAATGTAGCTTCCTAGTATACCAGCAAATTTTTGGTATTACACTCGCTATCATCACAATTTCGCTAGATACAAGAGAAAATATTCTGGCAAGACCACTTAGTTTGGTGGGCACCATCATGGCATTCTTTGTGTATTACCCCGCGGGCCTGTATGCTAAGTGTTTACAAAGTGTGGTTACTATTTGCTTCAATACTTATGGCTGGTATCAGTGGTCATACGGAGGTAAACATAAAACGCCTTTGCAAGTAAGCAAAACAAGTCCTCTCGCCTTGTTGCGCCTGCTGCTGTCAGGTGTTTTAGGCACTGCTGCTTTGGGGAGTCTCTTATACTGGTACTCTCATGCTGACTTACCGTATTGGGATTCGTTACACACCGCAGTGTGTCTTATTGCCCAATGGATGTTAGTGAGAAAAAAGCTAGAAAGCTGGATTTTGTGGGTGCTAGCAGATGTCTTGTATACTGCAGTTTTATACTACAAAGGCCTCTATTTGTTCAGCGGGCTATATCTTTTTTTCGCCTTTTTGGCCATCAATGGCTATCGCACTTGGCACCAGTCCTATCTGAAGCACCATGGCGCCTTCTAGCTTATTGGTGAAGCCCAATAAAAAATGGTCTGTACCCTCTCCAGGTTACAAACAATATACACTGATGAATACCCTACAAATGATCTGTACTGTGCTGGGTGTTTACCGTCGTATTATTTAATGCCAAAGCAAAATTGCATGCTCGCCGGCTTGGTAGGCTCTTTTGTTTCTTACATGGCCCCGGCCATGCCTACGGGACCTTGGATTGTCATTACTATTTCTTTGATAGCCTATGGGTCGTTTCTATTG
>DCSL01000011.1 GCA_002325615.1 Amoebophilaceae bacterium UBA1467 | reverse complement strand
CCAGGTGCTCATAAGAAAACCAAAGGTAGTACTCTTTAAGTTTTACGACCTATTATGCAGATGAAAAGGAAAACCAAGCACGTCTTTACCCCAGATAAATAGTCCGACGCACCAACTAGGATGTGCTATAACTATAACATACTGCCACATAGGCCAAAAGAATAGAAAAACGCAGCGAGACCATTGCAGAATAATTGCCAGTTGATTCCTACTCTTTTTGGGAGTTTGTTAGGTTTTTGTCACCCCTCTTCCCAGTGCCTTGGCCTCCTATAAGAGGCGTATACCCCCTTATAATCGTTTATTTTCTCCCTTTTATTGTGAAGAAGAGGTTGTAACAGACACGGGTTAATTGCGTACAGGGGCTACTGCCTTTCTACTACCATGCACCTCTCGTTGGCTATATCTTCTTCTACCGTTTTGAATTTAACGTTTTCTTTGACCCTGCCATCGGCATAGCGTACAGTCACCCGTTGGTTGCGTTGCGCTATTTTTTGTGATTTCAGTGGCTCTACATGTATGCTAGTGCTTGGCCCTTGTTCATTGGTATGAAGCAAAGATTCCACACTTTGCTTACTTTCTTGTAAGTGTGTATAGTCACTTGCATACTGTACTTCTTGTACTGTGTCGGGGTCTTGTAGCTGCAAGTCTGCCCTATTGAGGAAAGCAATGGTAGCGTGATTCACTTGCTGGATAAATTGTTGGAATGATTTGTAGCCTTCAAATTTGTAGATCAGCAGGGGGTCTTGGCGTTCATAAACAGCATTCTGGACAGACTGTTTGAGGTCATCCATGGCTCTAAGATGCTCCTTCCAGTAGTGATCTATAAAATGTAGGGTAGCAGCTTTTTCTACACCGTTGACAAGCGCTTCTCCTTTAGAGGCTATACATGCTGGGAGAGATGCTGCTATGTATAAGACTGTTGCTCCGTCAGTAAATGGCCAAGAGAAGCGCTGCAAGGCTCCGCCTTGTGTTTGGTTCATGGCGCTGATGAGCGGCCAGGCTTTGGTTTGTAGGTACGCTTTTCTGTCTTCATACGACTTAAGGGTTATTTGGTAGATCTCCTTTATTTTTTGTGCTATATCTACCTGGCTGCTGAGTGCATCGGTCGTAATTTCTTTGCCAAATATCTTTAGAAGATTGAGAGGCATGGCTTCACGGTCCGGAGTGTCTTCGTGGTAAGTAAGTAGGTCTGTCACGGTATCATACACCATACTCATGGTATCTAGGTGCAAACGCTTGCCTATCAGTGCATGTCTTCTTCTTGTGTAGATGACTTCTCGCTGTGCGTTCATGACGTTGTCATACTCCAGAAGTCGCTTCCGAATAGCGAAATTGCTTTGCTCTACTTTTTTCTGTGCCCTTTCGATAGAGCGGGTAATCATGCTGTGCTGTATCACTTCTCCCTCTTCCAGGCCCATCTTGTCCATGATCCGCGCGATCCTTTCAGAGCCAAACAACCGCATCAGATTGTCTTCTAGCGAAACAAAAAATTGTGAAGAACCTACATCGCCTTGTCTGCCTGCCCGTCCACGCAGTTGCCGGTCTACTCTTCTGGATTCATGCCGCTCTGTGCCAATAATGGCCAATCCTCCTGCCGCTTTGGCCTCTGGCGTAAGCTTGATGTCCGTGCCTCTGCCGGCCATGTTGGTGGCAATAGTGACAGTGCCTGCTTTCCCAGCCTCTGCGACAATTTCCGCTTCTTTCTGGTGGTGCTTGGCATTGAGCACTTGGTGCTTGATCTTTTTCGCGGTGAGCATGCTGCTCACCAGCTCAGAGATTTCTACAGAAGTAGTACCCACCAATACGGGTCTGCCTTGCTGAGTGAGGGTGGTGATTTCTTCGATGATGGCCTGAAATTTCTCCAGGACAGTTTTGTATACCTTATCGTCTTTGTCTGCTCTGATGATGGGCCTGTTGGTAGGCGTAATGATGACATCCAGGCCATAGATTTCCCAGAATTCTCCAGCTTCTGTAGCTGCTGTACCAGTCATGCCTGCCAGCTTGTGGTACATGCGGAAATAGTTTTGCAGCGTAATGGTAGCATAAGTTTGCGAAGCCTTTTCTATCTTCACTTGCTCCTTGGCTTCAATTGCTTGGTGCAAGCCGTCTGAGTATCTTCTGCCTTCTAGTACCCTGCCTGTCTGCTCGTCTACGATCTTGACTTTATTGTTGACAACAATGTATTCTATATCCTTTTCAAACAGGGTGTAAGCTTTTAAGAGTTGGTTAAGCACATGGATCCGCTGCGACTTGACAGTATAGTCCTTGATCAACCTATCTTTTTTAGCGAGCTTTTCCTGCTCATCAAGCGTTGTACTGTTCTCTATATTGGCAATTTCCAGGCCGATGTCTGGCAGTACAAAGAAGTGGGGGTCTTCTTCTTTTTGGGTGATGTACTCCAGGCCACGCTCTGTGAGCTCTATGCTGTTATGCCGTTCATCGATGGTAAATAGCAGTGGCTCGTCTGCTTCAGGCATCATGCTGGAGTTGTCTTGTAGGTAATAGTTCTCCGTCTTACGCAGAATTTTTTTTATGCCTACTTCGCTTAAGTATTTGATGAGTGGCTTGTGCTTGGGAAGTCCTCTGTAGGCTCTGAATAACGCTATGCCCCCTTCTTGCTCATTGCCTTCCCCAATCTTCTTTTTGGCTGTTTGAAGCAACTGGGTAGTAAGCTCTTTTTGAGCCTCATAAAGCTTCTGTATTCTGGGATTGAGCACACTGTATTCTTGCTCGTTGCTGTTTTCAACAGGCCCAGAGATAATCAACGGCGTTCTTGCATCATCGATCAATACAGAGTCAACCTCATCGACCATGGCAAAGTGAGGCTCTCGTTGCACTAGTTCTTCAAGGCTAGTAGCCATGTTATCGCGCAGGTAGTCAAAGCCAAACTCGTTATTAGTACCATAGACAATATCAGCCTGGTAGGCCTGTTGCCGTTCTTGTGAATGCGCGGGGTGCTGATTAATGCAATCCACGGTAAGGCCATGGAATGCATAGAGCGGGCCCATCCACTCCGCATCTCTTTTGGCCAAGTAGTCATTTACGGTGACAATATGAACTCCCTTGCCTACCAGTGCATTCAAGAAGGCAGGTAGTGTAGCCACTAGGGTTTTGCCTTCGCCTGTAGCCATTTCTGCAATTTTTCCCTGATGCAAGATAATACCACCTATGAGCTGCACGTCGTAGTGCAGCATGTCCCATACCACTGGATTACCTGCTGCTTCCCACTGGTTGTGCCAGATAGCCTGATCTCCTTGCATCGTTACATAGTCAGTACTAGCTGCCAAGGCTCGGTCTTGTGCAGTAGCGGTCACCATGAGCTGTTTGTTCTCTTTGAACCGTCGTGCTGTTTCTTTGACGATGGCAAAGGCTTGCGGCAAGATGTTCATCAGCACTTCTTCGAGCCGTTGGTTATACTGCTGCTTGAGCTTGTCTGCACTTGCATAGAGCTGCTCTTTTTTTTCGATATCGGTCGATGTATTCTCTTCTGCTTCCTTCTCTATGGTGTCGCATTCATCAACAATGGGCTGGAGTTGGTGCTTGATATGCTCTTTAAGTGCTAATGTCTTGCTCCGTAATGCATCGTTGCTTAAGCTCTTTAGCTCTTCGAACGCTGCATTGATTTGCTCAACATAAGGCCACAATGGTTTTAAATCTCTT
>DCSL01000062.1 GCA_002325615.1 Amoebophilaceae bacterium UBA1467 | reverse complement strand
CTTCGTTTGTTTCTGCTGCTGCTTGTTCTGGTGCTGCGTTTGTTGTTGCTGAGTCTGACCCTGTTGTTGCTGTTGCTGCTAATTGAAAAACTCTAATTACTTCCTGAAAGGAAGCAGCATCTGTTGCTTCCTTTCTTTTTCTTTCTCTTATTCTTTCTTGCATTGCTGCTTCTTCTTTTGCTAATAATTCTTCTGCTTCTTCTGGGTTTTCGGATGCATATCGCCAGGCTTCTGCTACTGCTACTGCTTCTGCTTCTGCTTCTGCTACTGCTTCTGCTTCTGCTGCTTCTGCTGTTTGCACGTCTTCTTCTTCCGGTTTTTGGCAAGCAGCTACGAAAAATAAGGTGTTACAAAGGAATAGATAATTTATTAAGCGTTTGTACATGGCGTTTTTTAGGTCAAGGTAAGTTATGAGTCTACTTTATAGATACAGTCCCGTGGAAGTTACTCCCCCACACTTGTAAATGTAAAAGATCATCATAATAAATGCAATACCTTTCGGTTTTCAATAAATCCGTTGCTTACTTTTTTAATTTGCCTGGCCATCAAATCTGCTCCCTCATGATATACACGGCCCCTACCAGGGCAATGAGCAAGTTCAGGCCTACCCACTTAAAAGCCAGCGCGTAAGGCCCTAAGAGCTGTAGCCCTAGCCTAGTGACCATGTCCTCTTGCAGGGGATGCACAGTGCTCTGTTGCTGCAAGGTATGCACAGCAAAGCGCACCAAGGGCCACAGACACACCCCTAATAGCCCTGCTACTAAGCCCCCAAGTACCCGCCTAGGGCGCTGAGTTGTTGGCTTGCTGCCTAGGGGTAGCAGTAGGGCGCTCAACAAAACTAGTACCAACACACCACCTCCATATACGATTATATGTGCAACGGCCACAAAGGCAGCCCCTTGCAAAAAATAGATGGCAGCCATGCCCAGCAGTGCGCACAAGAGCCCTAAGGCTGCATAGAGCATGTGTGGCGTGAGAAGGATGAGCAAGGCCGCAGCCATTACTAGTCCTGCCAAAAGTGCATAGAGTAGTGTCATGGATGGGTGGGTCTACTTTTTACGTTTGTTGAGCATGACCATTGTATCGCGTCAACAACGCAATGCACAAGGATCACAAAATATACTCACTCAAGTCTTTCCTTTGGGCCAAATTTTCCAGGCAGGTTGTTACCAAGGCTTTTGTAATCTGAATCTTCTCGTTGGGCATGATCTTGTCTGGCACATCAAACAAAAAATCGTTGAGCAGGTGGCTCATCACTGTATGGAGTCTTCTTGCCCCAATGTTCTCTACCTCTACGTTGATCTGGTAGGCTACAGCGGCTATCTCTTCTATGGCTGCGGCTTCAAAAGTCACTTCCACTCCCTCTGCTTCAAACAGTGCTTTGTATTGGGCAGTTAGGGCGTTCTTGGGCTCTTGCAAAATACTGACAAAGTCTGCTTGGGTCAGGTTGTCTAGCTCCACACGGATGGGGAACCGGCCTTGTAGTTCCGGAATTAAGTCAGAAGGCTTGGAGACATGAAAAGCCCCCGCAGCAACGAACAAGATGTGGTCAGTATGGACAGTTCCGTATTTGGTATTGACAGCACTGCCCTCCACAATGGGCAATAAATCTCGTTGTACCCCTTCTCGACTCACATCCGGGCCACCCCCTTGGCCAGCCCTGGTTGCTATTTTATCAATTTCGTCAATAAAAATGATGCCTGTGTTGCGGGCTTTCTCTAGCGCTTCTTCTTTGACTGCATCCATGTCAATGAGCTTGGCCGCTTCCTCTACCAGGAGCATCTTTTTAGCTTCTCCAATCGTCAGCTTTTTTTTCCTTGTCTTCTTGGGCAGCATATTACTGAGCATGTCCTGCAGGTTAATCATCGAAGCCTCATCCATTATGCCCCCACCAATCATGCCCACTCCCATACTACCAGGCTTGCTCACTGTTACCTCAATCTTTCTATCGTCTAGCTCTCCGTTTCTAATCTTTTCTCTAAAGCGTTCTCTCGTTTTTTGGTTCAAGTCGCTGGGCTCCTGTTCGGCTGGCATGCTGGTCGTATCTCTGTTCGTCTTGCTAGGCTGTTCAACAGGCGGAATGAGTGCATCGAGAATCAAGTCTTCTACGAGCTGGGCTGCCTTTTCTTTGACTGCTTCTTCTTTGGCTGTTTTGACCATGTTGACAGCTTGCTCTACCAAGTCTCTGACCATGCTCTCTACATCACGGCCCACGTAGCCCACTTCTGTGAACTTAGAGGCTTCTACCTTGACAAAAGGCGCGTCTGCCAGCTTTGCCAGTCGCCTAGCAATCTCTGTCTTGCCTACACCAGTGGGGCCAATCATCAAAATGTTGTTGGGGGTAATGTCTCCTTGCATAGCAGGTGAGACGTGCATTCTTCTCCAGCGGTTCCGCAAAGCAATGGCTATATTGCGCTTGGCTGCCTGCTGCCCAATAATGTACCTGTCTAGGGCTTTCACTATCTCGCGGGGGGTAAGGTATTTTTTTTCTGTTAGCATACGTATGGAGTGCGGGTTAATGCATCATTAATAATTAAGGTGGGCAGCGGGTTGGTGAGCTTTTTCCTTAACCAGCTGCCAGGCCCGTGCATTTTTAACCTTCTGGGGATGGAGCGCTTGCCGTAGCACCTCCTCCACATGGTCCACATAGTGTAAGGATAGGTTTTGCGTATAGCGTGGATGGATTTCCTGAATATCCTTTTTATTTTTCGTGCTCAGGATGATCTCTTGGATACCCACCCGCTTGGCTGCTAAAATTTTTTCTTTAATACCTCCTACAGGCAGCACATTGCCCCGCAAAGTAATCTCTCCAGTCATGGCCAGCCTATCTCTTACCTTGCGTTGGGTATAGAGCGAGGCCAGTGCTGTGAGCAAGGTAATGCCTGCCGAAGGTCCATCTTTAGGCACAGCTCCTGCAGGCACATGCACATGCAAATCATACTGGTCAAAGGTGCGGCCATCAATATCCAGGGTATCAGCATGTGCCTTGAGGTAAGACAACGCCGTCACAGCAGATTCTTTCATCACTTCGCCCAGTTGCCCGGAGAGTGTCAGCTTACCTTTTCCCTGGTTCAGGCTGGCCTCAATAAAAAGAATTTCACCCCCCACAGGTGTCCAGGCCAGTCCAATCGCCACCCCTGGCAACACATTGTGTTGATAGATTTCCCGATCGAATGGCGCTGCACCTAAAAGCAGGACAAGGTCACTTTTTTTAATCCTTTTTGTATAACCCTCTCCCGAGGCCACTGCTTTGGCCACTTTTCTGAGCACACTTCCTAGTTTTCGTTCTAATTCCCTGACGCCTGACTCTCGGGTATAATCTTCAATGAGCGTAGCAATGGCATTGTCATAGATGGTTACATCGCTGGCCTTGAGGCCGTGGGCCTTGCGTTGTTTAGGAAACAAGTGCTTCTTCGCAATCTCTACCTTTTCCTCCACGGTATAGCCATTCAGTTCGATGATTTCCATTCTGTCGTTGAGTGCTGGAGGAATGGTATCCAATGTGTTGGCGGTAGCAATGAACAAGACCTTAGAAAGGTCGTAAGGGACTTCCAAAAAGTTATCCACAAATGCCTCATTTTGCTCAGGATCCAGCACTTCTAGTAATGCTGCTGCTGGGTCACCGCGCATGCCACTGATTTTGTCAATCTCGTCGAGCACAAAGATGGGATTAGAAGCTTGGCTCTTTTTGATGTACTGGATAATCTTGCCAGGCATTGCCCCGATGTAGGTCTTTCTGTGCCCCCTGATCTCTGCTTCATCGTTCAAGCCGCCTAGTGATATTCTCACATATTTCCTGTTCAATGCTTGGGCAATGGATTTGCACAGAGAAGTTTTACCCACGCCCGGAGGGCCATACAGACACAAGATAGGGCCTTTCATGTCTTGCTTGAGTTTCAGCACAGCCAGGTACTCCAATATCCGCTCTTTGACCTTATCCAATCCAAAATGGTCTCTGTTTAAGGTCTTTGTTGCCTGTTTCAGGTTCAAGTTGTCTTTGGTAAATGTCCCCCAGGGCAACTCTAAAAGCAGTTCAGCATGGTTGATCAGGGTGGGATAGTCTGGGTTGTGTGGACTGAGCCGTTCAGCTTTGTCCAGGGCTTTGCCAAAAAAAGTAGCTATTTCCTCAGGCCACTTCTTTTTTTTACCCTGGGTCCGTAGTTCTTCCAGCTCCTCTACTTCACTATCACCCAGTTCTTCTTGCAGCACCCTAATCTGATGTCTGAGGTACTGGTCGCGCTGTTGCTGATCAATGTCTGTATGTACTTTGCTCTGAATTTCTCTTTTGAGTTGTGTAAACTCTAGGTCCTTGAGTAGATACTGCAACAGCAAGGTTGCCCGTTTTCCACTGTCGTTGATCTCCAGTAGCTGCTGTTTCTGAGCTATGTCCACATTGATATTAGCAGACAAGAAGTAGGTAAGAAAGTCCGGGTCTTTGATATTGTTCAAGACCACCTGTACTTCGGGCGGTACTTCTGGGCTCAGGCTTAGGATGTTGCTTGCCACTTCTTTGAGGGAATGCATCAGGGCTTTAGCCTCTTTTTTCTTGGTATTAAAAGTTCTGTTCTTTAGGGTATGTACCTGGGCCAGCAGGTGAGGCGCTTCTGCCAGCATGGCCTCTATCTTAAAGCGTTGCCTGCCTTGTAAAATGATGGTGGTGTTTCCATCAGGAAAGACGATGACCTTTAGGACCTTGGCCATGGTGCCGACCCGGAAAATGTCTTTGGCCCCAGGATCTTCTACATGTGCATTTTTTTGGGCCACTATGCCCAGTTGACTATCTGTCTGGTGTACTTTCTTAACCAGTTGGATGAGTTTTTGGTGTCGTAATGTCAGGGGAATAACCAAGCCCGGGAACAAGACCACTTGTTTTAGTGGCAATAAAGGCAGGGTATCTGGGGTCGATTGCTCCGCTTCTTTGCTGTCCTCTTCTGTTACAACCAACTGTATCATCTCCTCAGTCCCTTCTTTGGCTAGGCCTGAGAGCAATGCACTGTTGAAAGAGGGAGGTTTTTGAAAATACATGCGTATCAAAAATTAGGGGATGGTAGCAAACTAACTGCGTGAATACTATATCTGCAATTGGCATGCCAAAGTAAACTTCGCTGTATTTGGTAGGTGTTGATGCGCCTAGTGTAGCTGGCCTCTAAGCAGTGCGAAAACCTTGGTTACGCTTTTCTATAGTAACCTTTGCCGTTGAAAAATAGCTTGTAAAAGCACAACAAAGATTGCAAGAAATTGTTGATTCATGTCCAAAAACTTGTAGAAAAAGAAAGACTGCTGGCCTGTTAGGCAAAGCCCCCAGCCAAGATCCACCTCGGGACAAGGAACGTTAGTATGGCGCCGCGTTAGACTGCTAAAGGGGGTACTGTCTGAGGCGTGCCTACGGTAAGCGAGTCTGCTGCGCGTGCGTCTACAAGCAAGCCATGGTAGTTCCGGTTTCTCTCAGGGATGACTTTTTGTGGGGTAGCTAAGAAGTAACGCCCCCGGCAGGGGACACATAGAGCCAGCACAAGTACTTTTTGGCAGGAATGGCCTTTTTAAGGGGAAACTAGAAGCGTAAGCTCTAAAGGAGCTTATACAGATCATTAACGACGGCGTAGCCAATCAAGAAGAGTAAAATACCCATGCCAATCTTTTGTGCAGTTTCCAAGAATTTATCTGAGGGTCGCCGGCCTGTGACCATTTCATACATAATCCACACAGTATGTCCCCCATCTAAGGCAGGAATAGGCAAGAGATTAGTAAAGGCCAAGGCCAGGGACAAAAAGCCTGTAATATTCCAAAATTGGATCCAATCAAAGCTTTTACCAAAGACCTGGGCAATACCAATGGGCCCACTCAGAGACTTAGTTGGCGAAAGCTGCCCGACAAGTACCTTGCCCAAGGCCACTACATTGGTCCTAATTACCTCAAAAGCCCTCAAGGTGCCTACGGCAATGGATTGGCCTATACTATAGCTTCTTTTTTCATATGCAAGGAGCATCTTGGGCTGAAACCCTAGTTTTCCTGCTTCACTGACTTCGGCGGTAGTAGCCTGTGTGACACCTGCTCGTACGTAGCGGATGAGGACTTGCTTCCCTGCGTTTTCTTCCAGTGTCTCTTGGAGTTGGTGAAAGTAGACCGTAACCCTGCCGGCCACTTCAACAATCTGATCGCCAGGTTGTAGCCCAGCCTGGGCGGCACCACTTTGCTGTTGCACTTGTCCTACCGTAAAAGGCACCCTAGGAGTCACAAAATCTCCCTGTCCTTTGAGTTCTGACAACTTTTCTATAAAGTCAGCTGGAATATCGATGCGTACCATTTCTCCATTTCGTAGCACTGTGTAGTAGCTGTTTGCTGCCAGTAGGGTATAGGGCTTCAGCACGTCAGCAAACTTTTCGAAATCTCGGCCATTGATGTTGATGATTTGATCTCCTTCTTGAAAGCCCAGGCTGCTGCCTATAGCATTAGGTACAATGCCATGTTTGTTGACCTCCTTTTTGGGCAGGTATATATCGCCCAGAGCAAAGGTGAGGGCTGTGTAAATGAGGATGCCACTGATCATGTTGAAAAAAATACCCCCCAACATGACTACCAGTCGTTGCCAAGCAGGTTTGGCCCGGAACTCCCAAGGCTGTGGTGTCCTGGCCAGGCTAGCGGTGTCAAGCGATTCATCGATCATGCCTGCAATCTTTACTGCTCCGCCTAAGGGGATGGCACCCACGGAGTACTCAGTTTCTCCCCATGTGAACCGAAAAAGTTTGGGGGGGAAGCCAATGGCGTAGCTTTCTACCCGCATGCCAAAAAGCTTGGCAAAGAGCAGATGCCCCAGCTCATGTAGCCCAACAATAATGGATAGGCCCAATAAAAACTGAACAATCATAGCTAAAATTCCCATGGCTCTACTGTTATCTGAAAGTTCCTGAAAAGGCTGCAAGTTATCGTATGGTGTCTATGCCAAGCAAATATGCCGCTATTTTTAGCTTGCGGCATCCTACGCTTGTGTTCTTTGGCTATGCCTGCCACTTCTCTGTTAGCACTCGGGTGTCACCGTCAACTTCTATCCCTATGCTGAGCTCAGGAAAAACTCATGAGACCGACACTTTGTGGGCAAGGAGCGCATCGGCTAGGGCACGGTCATTGGCCAGGTGCACTACCTTGTTTTGTCCACCTAGCTTGTTTTCTGCTTGCATGTGTTGTTTAAAAGCACCCCTGGTAAGTTGTGTAATCTGGAGGGACTGCAAGACTTTGCCTGCCACCAAGTCATTGTAATAAGTATTCAATCGGCGTAGCTCTTGTTCCAAATCTTGTGCAAAGGCCGGTATCCTTTGCGGTGGATGGGAAAACTCAATCAGCCACTCATGGTAAGAAGGAACACCTGGCTGCGTGCTTACCTGTGGAGCCACCGTAAACTCAGTCAATACAGTTTCGGAGTGCTTAGCCAGTGTATGCTGCATGGCCGTTTCTACCTCCTCTGCAATGACATGCTCCCCAAATGCAGAGATAAAATGTTTGATACGCCCAGTCACAACGATTCTGTAAGGATCCGTAGATACAAACCTGACCGTATCGCCCAGAGAGTAAGCCCATAGCCCTGCATTGGTGCTCAGGATGACCGCATAGTCAACACCCATTGTCACTTCTGTAATGCCCAGTCTAGTAGGACTTTCTCCGAAATACTCGTTGACAGGGACGAATTCAAAAAATATGCCACTGTTCAGCTGCAGCAACAACCCTTCTGTTTGTTGCGAATCCTGAAAAGCAATAAAACCCTCTGAAGCAGGATAGGTCTCGATGGTATCCATAGGCTTGCCGACGGTATCGAAGAGCTTGGCACGATAGGGTGCGAAGTTAACACCCCCATGGACCAACAAAGAGAGATCTGGGAAGATATCTTTAATAAGCCGGCCGGTACGTTGCTGGAGCTTGTCCAAGTACATTTGTACCCAAGGTGGAATGCCAGCCATCAAGCCCATCTTGGCTGGTAGTGTTTCCGCAACAACAGCATCTACCTTGGCCTCCCAGTCTTCCACACAGTTGGTGGCATAGCTTGGCAGGTGGTTGTGTTGTAAATAAGCTGGCACATGGTGATTAACAATTCCTGACAGTCTACCGGTAGGAATGCCTCCTACACTGTCTAGCTGCGGACTGCCCGACAAGAAGAGCATTTTCTTGGCTAAGAATGCTGCTTTGCCTGTTTCATGGATGTAGTTGAGCAAGGTGTTTCGGGCTGCATGCAGGTGGTGGGGCATGGAGGCCTTGGTAATGGGAATGTACTTACTCCCTGAGGTAGTGCCGGAAGTTTTTGCCAGGTACAGGGGTTTACCTGGCCACAGTATGTTACTTTCTCCTGCTTTGATCTTGTCGATGTAAGCAGTCATGCCTTCATAGTCTCTGACAGGTACACAAGCCTTGAAATCTGTATAATTCCGAATCGTATTGAAACGGTGCTCCTGGCCAAAGAATGTATTTCGGGCACTCGTAATCAGTTGCTTGAAGACTCGATGCTGGGTGACTACAGGGTTTTGGCTCCACCGGCGTTGTTGGCAGACCACCCAAGTAGCTACGGGTTTGCTGAATAGGGATGGTAAAGCCATAGGGTACCTTTAAGACAGACGTGAGTTAGTTGAAGGCAATTTCATTCTTCGTTACATATACAGATCGTTACGTTACAATTGCAAAGGTAAAGATGAGATCCTTTTCATAGCCTGTAACCGGACGTTTTTAGAATTTTGTGAGATTATTGCAAAAGTACTTATAGATCACAGCAGGGACGGGCCTGAGCCACAAAGCTAACTATTGATATTTCTTATCAGTCCATACCTTCAAAACTAAACCCTGCATGCCTATTAAACCCTCTCAACCCATTAGCTATACAATTTACTACGTAGAGAAAAGAAAGACCAAGCGTGTGTTCTTAAGCAGATAGCCGAACCGATCCATTGGGAGGCTGTTACCCATGTACTGGAAAAGTATTATCCCACAGGCCAGTCAAAGAAAGGAATAAAAGCCTACCCAGCGCTAGTCCTCTTGAAGAGGACCTTACTCCAGACCTGGTACACCTTGAGTGACTATGGTATAGAAGATCAAGGAACACATGCAGCGTTCTGTACAGGCCGGAGTAGACCAGCAGGCATTCTGGTAAAAAATGAGGATCAACTACAGTAGGACTACAAGTCCTCGCTGAGGCCAAGCAGGGCTTGGTCTTGGCCGTCCATACGACAGCGGCTGACGCGCATGATGCCAGTATGTAGGGGAATGTCTGCGTAAGGTGAGCCTCCTTGTAGGGAGCCGTGTACTGGCCGACAAGGGCTACTGTTCTCAGAGCAATGAAGTCCTGCTCAATAGCAGAGGACTACGCAATGGTATACAGCGCAAAGCCTACAGGAAGTGGTATAAAATAGAGCGGGTGTTGGGGAGTATCAAGTGTTGGTTGGGGGCTAACGGCTCGCTATGTAGGCCTGGTGAAGACGCACGGCCAGCATGTGTTGGAGGCCTTGGCGTACAACTTATATAGGCTCCCTGGGATTATTTTATGTCCCAGGCACAATAAAAGTGAGAAAATAAACGCCTATTAAGGGGTGATGTGCCCCCCATAGGAGCCCGATGCACCAGAAAGGTTTCTCAATAAGCCTCCAAAAAAGTGCGAGCCAACTGGCAACTATTCTGCAATGGTCTCAGTTTATGAATACTTTTGCAATAATCTCGGATTGTGAGATTTTGCCACGGTGCTGCATGGCAATCGGCAGGGCATTCGCCTACTTCCTTCCCCCCCAATGGCTAATTAAAGGTGATTTTCTTTTCTAGAAATGATATTTGGTACTTGATGTACAGAGTGAGTGATGGAGATATGTTTTGAACACTGCGCCCATAGCCTGGTACAATATAGTTGGTGGCTGGCTCAAACTTTTCAAAACTTCCCAATCCCCTAAAGTGGACAATGAGACCAGCATAAAGGCCCAAACTACTGAAGAGCTGGTGCTCAGAACCGATGACCAGTTCCCACCAGGAGGCTGATAAATTTTTGTTGATGACTTGCTCAGCGGGAGATGCCGGCGTTGTGCTGTTCTTACAACGACTCCTACCATAGCGCAGTCCTGCATAGAGGTTGTTGCGTGGGTTATAAAACACAAAGTAGTCTAAGCCAATATTACCATAATAGCCGGCTACCGTGTAGCCGCTGCTGTTGCCCATGCTACGTTCTTGAACAAGTTTTTGATACCCCAATATGCCTGAAAGTTGTATGTTTTTTCTAAACAAAATGCTCAGGCTGCCTGCGTACCTGTGTGCTTTTTTGGTAAAAAAAATCATAGTCAGCCTTCCGTAGTCTACCGCCACACCAATGGTCTGGACCCAAGGGACGTAAGGGGCTTGCGTGATGTGTTGCTTAACAACTAGCGTATCCAAACGCACCAACGGATCTTCTTGTATTCTTGTCGCTGGCTTGAGCAGCGTGGGTTTTTTTAGGGGAGAGGGTTTGGGGTCTTTAGTATCAGGAGTAGCTGGAGTTGTTTTTTGAAGTGGGTGGTTGTTTTTTTGAATCTTACTGGAATATTTCCTTGTAGGGTACTGAGTTGTTTTTTCCCTTGGGTTCTTCTTGCCCAATGGAGTCGCCCATGCAGCGGCGTGTACCCCCAGCAACATCGCTAAGCACAGCAAAACCAATCTGGAGAAAAAGAAATGTTTTGACCCGAGTTGCATGAACGTAAAGTTAAGTGAAATTAATGCTTCCAGTGTGATGCCCAGTCTAAGTACCCAAGGTACCTGCTACCCACCTATCCTTTCCGTGTAAGTCTTGCCTGATGCAGACTGTCTCAAAACCGGCATGGATGAGTAAACTGGCTACTGCTGCACCAAATGCTTCGTTGATTTCCAGGTAGAGCTTGCCCGCTGGGGCGAGGTACTGGGGCGCCAAAGCAACAATCTTTTCGTAAAAAATTAAGGGTTGCGCGTCAGGTACGAAGAGCGCTTTGGCAGGCTCATAAGCTAGCACGCGGTGCTGCATTTGTTGTTGCTCAGCGATACGTACATAAGGAGGATTGCTGACTATGATGTCCCAGTGCTGAGCAGGCAGCCGTTCGTGCAATATGTCTGCTTGTATAAAGTGCACTGTCGCGCCCAATCTTTTTGCATTGATTTGGGCCATGTATAGCGCCTCTGGGGCGACGTCTAAAGCATGGACGGTGGCCTGGGAGAGTGCTTGTTGCAATGTAATGGCTATGCACCCACTGCCCGTACCGATGTCCAGCACACGCGCGCCTGCTTGTGGATTCTTGTCGATAATATACTGGACCAAAGCCTCTGTTTCAGGCCTAGGAATCAAGACCGCAGGGCTTACCTGGAAATCTCTGCCTAGAAAAGGTGCTTCGCCCAAAACGTATTGAATAGGTTCTTGGCAGTTGAGGCGCACTATCGCTGCAGACAATAACTGACTTTTGGCTGGAGAGAGAGTGATGGGTTCGTCTAGTGCTATGCGTACTGGATCTAGCTGAAAGTAGTGGCCCAAAAGTCGCTGGGCAATGGCCTGACATTCTTGTGCTTGTTGGATAGCCGGCAAGAGGGCCTGGTATACTTGCCAGTACAGTGCTTTGCTGGACATATCATTGTTCATGGGGCAGATTTTGGGGAAGCAGCTATAAGAGGAGATCCATTATGCACTAAAAGCGAGTTGTTGTAAATTGCCCGCAGCAAAAAATTAACCAGATGAAGCGCACGGCTTTACTGTACTGGTTGCTTGCAACCTTGGCCAATTGTTCGGTTAATTATGATAACCCTTCAAGGAAGCCCAATACCGGCTTACTTCCAAAACAGCAAGAACGCACTATTGGAGAGTATCTCAGCCCCGAATTTAAGCAATGGTTTCAAAACCTTGGGCATGCACCCGTATACAATCAAGTCTCCAAGGCAACAGTAAAGATTGTACCCAACATGTCGTGGTATGCTCAGCTAGGAATAAAGACTTTATGGATCGTAGTCAATGCAAGCAACGAGGACATCTCCTTTGGGGGCGGAGGGCTCAATGGTGTCTTCCGTGACCATGTTGATATTCAGTACGGTCATGACAAGTGGTGGGGCTTGAGGTTACCTGACGATGACTACATCAATAGCACTCCAGTTGTACCTGGACAGCAGGTTCCAGCGGGTGGGTACGCTATCTCTGATGTGGGGAGACTCATTAACGAGAACGGAATAACAATTGTCAACGATGCTACTAAAAGGGGAGAAATTTACCACGCTGTAGGCCCCAGAGCTAGTGAAACTACTTCGCTCTCCACTGCTCAGGACAAGGTGAAAACTTTGTATTATCACATCTGCAAAAGAGCCGCTCATCATACCGGCCATCTAGTTTTGCCGGCCATCTCTACCGATGTTTTTGCTGCTGCCGATTACACAAAACTAAGCTTTACCAAAAACCAATTTATGGCTGCCATGTATGAGGGCATGTACCAGGGCATCCAGCAGTATAAGACTGAGACTCCCGGACCCCATCAAGGGACATGCTGTATTATCCTGAATAATTGGGAGCCCCTCCAATAAATGGTGTTCAGTAGTGCTTGTTAGACGGTATAGCTGTGCTACAGGGCCTCTGCAGGCTAGTCATTCATAGAAACCAAGAACTCCTCGTTGTCACGAGTACCTTTCATTCTCCCGAGCAAGAAATCCATGGCTTCGTTGGGCGTCATGTCTGCCATGAACTTGCGTAAAATCCACACGCGTGACAAAGCATCCTTAGTGAGCAGGAGATCTTCACGGCGTGTCCCTGAAGCAGGAATGTCAATCGCAGGATAGATTCGTCGGTTGGCCAATTTTCGATCTAGTTGCAACTCCATGTTGCCAGTGCCTTTAAACTCCTCAAAAATCACTTCATCCATCTTAGAGCCCGTTTCAATAAGCGCAGTGGCCAAAATGGTCAAAGAGCCGCCATTTTCTACATTGCGTGCTGCCCCAAAGAATCTTTTGGGTTTGTGCAAAGCGTTGGCATCTACTCCGCCTGATAAAATTTTTCCTGAAGAAGGCATGACTGTATTGTAAGCTCGGGCAAGGCGCGTAAGTGAGTCTAGAAGAATGACTACATCATGACCACACTCCACCATGCGTTTTGCTTTCTCGAGGACTATGTTGGCCACTTTGGTGTGGCGTTCTGGCTGCTCATCGAAGGTGGAGGCCACCACTTCTGCATTCACACTACGGGCCATGTCGGTGACTTCTTCCGGCCGTTCTCCAATGAGCAAAATAATGAGATATACCTCTGGGTGGTTTTTGGCAATAGCATTGGCAATTTCTTTTAGCAGCACTGTCTTTCCGGTTTTTGGAGGGGCCACCAGCATGCCACGTTGTCCTTTGCCAATGGGAGCAAAAAGGCTTAAAATTCTCGTAGAATACTGAGAAGGGCCATTAGCAAGCTCTAGTTTTTCCTCGGGAAATAAAGGAGTTAAGTGCTCAAACGCGATTCTATCTCTAATCTCTTCTGTGGTCCTTTCATTGACAGAAGCTACTTTAAGCAACGCAAAATATTTTTCTCCTTCTTTGGGCGGTCTGATTTGCCCCTTCACTGTGTCGCCTGTCTTTAATCCCAATAATTTGATCTGTGAGGGGGACACATACGTGTCATCTGGACTAGTCAGGTAGTTGTAATCAGAGGAGCGCAGAAAACCGTAACCATCTTGCATAACCTCCAACACTCCCTCACTATCAATAACACTGTTGAGGCCCATATCACGGCCACCTTCTTTTCTAGGGGGTTTTCCCTCTTTCTTCTGCTCTTTTTGTTTCCCATTGTTAGCTCCCTCAGACATAACCGCTTTGACTGGGCTAGCGCCAGTAACATTGCTTGGCATGACGTTTTCTCTTTTTGCTCTTGGGGGCTGCTTACTTGTGGAGATTGGCGCATGCCCCTGGTTACTAGTTTCTTTTGGCAATTCCACTTCTTTCTGAGGAAGAGATTCCTCAGGTGTAATGGCTTGTTGGTCAAGTATTTTATAGATCAACTCTTCCCTAGGAAGTTGGCCGTAGTTGTTCACTTTTAGGATCTTTGCAATTTCTCTCAGCTCAGAAAGAAGCCGAAGATTAAGTTCTTCAATATTATACATGGATTGTTTGTGTGTGATTAAATAGAGGAAATGATAAATGATGAGCCATCCGAATGGCTAGTGATCCAGACGCAGTGATGATGTTCAAGAGCGTTACTTTCAGAAAGCCTAGAGGGTAGCAGTGTAAAGAGAGCAGAAACGTTGCCCAACTATTAAGAGAACACAATGATAGGACAATGATACACCATTGTCAAGCCTAGTGTAGGTTATTAAGCAATAAAAGCGGTTTTGGTGGTTCCTAAACCATTTGCGTAAAAGTGGCTTACTTTGTGGCCACTGATCAGCTACTAGGAAGCGTTTCCTGTCAATTTGTAGTTGGCAACGCACATCAACTTCATCTACTATGCTTGATATCCACTACATCAGAGCCAATAAGGAACTTGTCATCCAAGGTCTACAAAAAAAATATTTTAACAACGCTGCTGAAGCTATAGAAAAATTATTGGTCATTGACCAACAACGACGAGCCACCCAGTGGTCTGCAGATAACGCTGCAGCCCAGCTGAACCAATGTAACAAGCAGATAGGTCAGCTGATGCAGCAGGGGGAAAAAAAAGAAGCCACTGCTGCCAAGGCACAAACCACCGTCCTCAAATCAACTATTAGAACACTGGCACAACAGCTTCAAGTGCATGAAGAGACATTACAACATGCTTTGTACGAGCTGCCTAACCTGCCCAATGCTGAAGTTCCTGAAGGGAAAAGTGCGGCAGATAACACGCTCGTTTACCAAAGTAGTGAAGTGCTTGTCAACGATGCAGCACAGTGGCCCCACTGGGAACTGGCTAAAAAATATGCCCTTGTTGACTTTGAGCTAGGGAACAAAATTATGGGCGCAGGATTTCCAGTTTACAAAGGCCGAGGCGCCAGACTCCAAAGGGCCCTTATTAATTTTTTTCTAGATGAAGCCCTGCATGCAGGCTACGAAGAAATACAGCCCCCGATTGTGGTCAATGAAGTTTCTGCCTACGGCACTGGGCAGCTGCCTGATAAGGAGGGGCAAATGTACCAGCTGAAAGACACAACGTTCTACTTGATTCCAACTGCGGAGGTTCCTTTGACTAACTTGTACCGTGATGAGATCCTGCCTCAGGAGGCTTTGCCTATCAAAAATGTAGCGTATACTCCTTGCTTTAGGCGAGAAGCAGGCTCTTGGGGGCGTCATGTGAGAGGACTCAACCGGTTGCACCAATTTGATAAAGTAGAACTAATGCAGATCAGGCTTCCTGAGGAGTCTTACAAGTCACTACAAGAGATGTGTGCTTATGTACAGCGTTTACTCGAAAAGCTGGAATTGCCCTATCGAGTGGTTAAACTTTGTGGTGGCGATCTGGGCTTTGCTGCTGCGTTTACCTATGACCTGGAGGTATGGGCTGCTGGGCAGCAGTGTTGGCTTGAAGTCAGCTCTGTCAGTAATTTCGAGACTTATCAGTCTCGTCGGATGCGGATCCGTTACAGAGACGAGCACCATACAACACGCTTGCTACATACCCTGAATGGAAGTGCTATTGCCCTGCCTAGGATTGTGGCTGCGCTGCTAGAAAACAACCAAACAGCTAGTAGCATCAGTATTCCACCTATTTTGCAGCCATACACAGGTTTTAAGGCTATTGAATGATGATTTTTGGGTGATGGCGCGGCTTGACGTCATTCGTGACTTGTTGCTGTAAGAGTACCCGTATACATGTCCGAATAAAAAAATAAAAAATGACTAACATAGCATTGTTCGGTCCGCCAGGGGCTGGAAAAGGCACCCAAAGCCAAAAACTAATCCAAAAATATCAACTCACACACATTGCACCTGGTGACTTGCTGCGTGAGCATATCAACAAAAAAACAGCCTTAGGACGGCAGGTGGCCAGCTATATCAACAAAGGCAAGTTGGCACCTAATGCACTCGTGATCGACATTGTAGCAGCACAGCTGGCAGCACAAAAGAATGGCGATGGCTTTCTGTTTGATGGCTTCCCAAGAACGGCTATCCAGGCAAAGGCGTTAGAAGAGGCGCTGGCAAGTCACAACATGCAGATCGATGCTGTTGTCTTTCTAGAAGTACCTGAGCAAGAACTCATTAAGAGAATCAAAGCCAGGGCCCAAATAGCAGGTCGTGTCGATGATCAAGACAAATTTAAAATTGCTACAAGAATGCGTATCTACCACAGTGAGACCCTGCCTGTGGCTAAACACTATGCCCAGCAAAACAAACTTTATAAAGTCCATGGGGTAGGGGCAGTGGATGCCATTTTTGAGCGAATTGTAGCTGTGGTGGGGCAGTTGTCGGCCATGCCAGCTCTAAAGTAAAAACTTGTGCCTACTTCGAGTTTCATTGATCATGTAAAACTACACGCCCAAGCTGGCAAGGGTGGTGCAGGTGCTGTGCATTTCAGAAGGGAGAAATCAGTACCCAAAGGGGGACCTGATGGCGGTGATGGTGGCCGAGGCGGGCACATCGTCTTGCAAGGCAATGCCCAACTATCTACCCTACTGCACCTACGTTATAGGAAGCACGTCTCAGCATCAGATGGCCAACCAGGAGCAGGAGGGAGGCGATCTGGCGCCACGGGGGCTGACATTATTCTACAAGTTCCCTTGGGCACCGTAGCCAAAGATGCAGAGACAGGCCAGCTATTGATGGAGATAACCCAGCAAGGTGCCCAAGGGCTATTGATGCAGGGCGGTCGGGGCGGCCTTGGTAATTTTCACTTCAAATCAGCTACTCAACAAACCCCCCGCTATGCACAGCCTGGGGAGCCAGGGGCTGAAGGCTGGGTGGTCTTAGAATTAAAGTTGCTCGCAGATGTAGGCTTGGTAGGGTTGCCCAACGCCGGCAAGTCTACCCTGCTGTCCGTAGTTTCTGCTGCCAAGCCCAAGATCGCTGACTATCCTTTTACCACCTTGGTGCCGCAACTTGGCATTGTAGCGTACAGAGAAGAGCAATCTTTTGTCATGGCAGACATTCCTGGCATTATCGAAGGCGCAGCAACAGGAAGGGGCTTGGGAACCCGTTTCTTAAGGCACATCGAGCGCAATTCAGTGTTGCTATTTGTCATTGCTGCAGATACCCCTAATGTACCACAAACCTATGCCACATTGATTCAAGAGCTTGGAGCGCACAATCCTGAACTGTTGGACAAGCCGCGGCTGCTGGCAGTCTCTAAAATGGATTTGTTAGATGAGACCACCCAACAGTCTTTGGTGGCTGCTTTGCCGCTGGGTATAGATTACGTACTCATTTCTGCTGTTACTGGCCAGGGCATTGGTCAGCTCAAAGACAAAATCTGGCAGCTATTGTATGCGTAAGTCAACAATAAACAAGCGAACAAAAAAACGATCTATTGTACCTTTCAGCCACTGTAGCGTGTGTTATTCGGCCTAGTTTGCAGTTATTAGGTACACGGTACTAATCTGGATGGTTACTTAACTTAACTTAACTTAACTTAATTAGAGACAGATGAGGCTAAGTAGCGCAAGTTCTCTGGCCTATGGGTGTCATACTTATTTGCCGCCCTTGGCAGCTTATTGCTCTTTTCTACTGGTTATGGGACAATACTTTCCTACTTCTTTAAAGCTCTCTGTTACGTTTTTAAGAGGTAATGGTCCCACATCAATTATAATTCTTCCCACGTTTCATCTTCCGAATTAGGCGCACCTGGCAAGGCAGTCGTTGTAAGTGGCGCTACTTGTTTTTTATTGCGCTTCACAAACCTACCCCATAGTGTTTTCCCTTTGGAACTTTTCTGTGTTTGTCCGTTATGTACCTGTTGCTTTATCTGATCTTGTTGTTATTGATCAACTGGTATACAGTCCGTTGCGCTCTGCTCATCTTTTTTGGCTCCGCTAAGTATCTTGTTGATATCCGCTATAGTTTGAGGAGCGCTCTTTAATTCAAGTAACTTTCCCAGTTGCAGCAATACGTACCTACCACAATTGTGGTGATCTAAAGTTCCTTGGGTGCCTTTGTATCTATGTGTTACTTTTGTGCCTTCACCAAGAATTTTTACAGCCTCTTCGACGCGTTGTCGTCCTTTCCGAGCTTCCGGTAAGAGAAAATCCTTGAAAAAGCTCGCAGTCATGAACCCTTTTGAATCGTAATGTGTGGCACATAGTGGGCTTACGTTCTTCTCTGGTGTTGTACTAGGGGTCGAACGTATCTCTAGTAACGTCCAATGCCCTTTGCTTATTTGCTGTAGCGGTATCAATATCTTGAACTTGGTAATTTTTTTCTCTTTATCTTCTTCAAGAGAATTTTTGATCTCTTCTAAAACTTCTGAAATACTTCGTTCTCCACCTCTTTGGGCAGTAAAATGGCCTGACTCTTCATTATGAGCAAAGGCGATATACGTTTTTTCTTTAGAGTTGTTGTCTTGCTTGTAGAAAAATAAATTTTTCTCGACACCACCACATTTAAAGTTTTTCTTCGATGCCTCGAATCCCCACTGTTGAATGACATGCCGCAGCATTGAGCTACTTAGTTGTGCATCAGCAGCAACCTTAGCTCCTGGAGCTAGTTTTTTATCTTCTACTTCCTCCTTACTTTCTTTCGCTAAAGAAATTATATCAAAATCATCTTCATCTTCTACTTCTGCAGTAGTATCAGTGGTACTAGTCTCGTCTTCTGCTTGTATCAAGCTATTGCCTCTTTGGGGTGACCCGTTGCCATTCTTGGTTCCCGTCGATGCTTGTTCATTTTCCTTACCTAGTACTCCCGAGGTAGCAGTAGCAGTCGCTTTACTAGATCCTATTAATTCTTCTTTCGTAAAAATAACTTCTTGGGCCACACGAATATCCAGATGGTCTAACTTTCGGTCCTTGAGTTTTTCTTCCAATTCTTCTAAAACTTTTGATAAGTCCTTGGATATTGTAATATCTTTCTCGTTGATTAGTTTTCTTAAATAAGCAATCCCTTGATCATGCAATCCTTTGGTCAGTTTTTGGGAATCTTCTACTAACTCGAAATTCCCTGTATCAGACTTACGGCTGCCCATCTCTAGTAAATCTTTACACTTTGTCAACAATTCTTTAATATCATCAGGCAAA
>DCSL01000035.1 GCA_002325615.1 Amoebophilaceae bacterium UBA1467 | reverse complement strand
ACAATTAATTCCTGACACAAACCGAGGCAACCCTACAATACCATAGGAATGACTTGCCCTGTACGCACTGCTATCTACGTCTTCTTACTAACAAGTACTCTACAAATGCGTTAGTAGTTCTCTACAGAAACTACAAATACGACACGCAATGGCTTGAGATCTGCTGCCTCAACTGTTTCACCAAATGGTTGGCCTGTTCTTCTGTCTCGGCCTCAGCATAGAGGCGGATGATAGGCTCCGTGTTTGATTGTCTGAGGTGTATCCATGCTTTTTCAAATAGGATCTTCACCCCATCTTCTGTGTTCATGGGGTAGGCGCTGTATTGTTGTCTGATGGTGCCTAAGAGGGTTGCTAGGTCTGTGTCAGGAATTAATTGTATTTTGTGCTTCACAAGGACATAGTTAGGATAGGTCGCCCGCAGTGTCGAAGCCGTTTGCTCAGTGTGTGCCAGGTGCGACAAGAGGAGGGCAATGCCTGCAAGCGCATCACGGCCATAATGCAACGCAGGATAGATAACACCCCCATTGCCTTCTCCGCCAATCACAGCTTGGGTGGCTTTCATCTTAGCCACAACGTACTGCTCTCCCACTGGTGTGCTGGCATGGTGGCCATCGTATTGTTCTGTAATCTCTTTCAGTGCCTGGGAAGAAGACAGGTTAGAAACCGTGTTACCAGGTGTATGACGCAGTACATAATCGGCTGCTGCTACCAATGTATACTCTTCTCCCCAAGGCATCCCATTTTCATCGATGACCACCAGCCGGTCTACATCAGGGTCTACCGCCACGCCTAAGTCATGAGCACCTGATCGGACGGTATGGGCCAGTGCTGTGAGATGAGCTGGCAATGGCTCTGGGTTATGTGGAAACTGGCCGTTAGGCTGGCAATATAGTGCTGTAATGTGCGCAACACCTAACGCTTGGAGTAGTTGAGGCACGGCTATGCCCCCTGTAGAGTTCACGGCATCTACAGCAATCCTAAACTTTCTGCGACGAATGGCAGGAACGTCTACCAACGGAAGGGCCATAATCTGAGCGATGTGCTTGGCTATATACCCCTCTTGGGTAGTGTGCTGGCCTAGTTGCTCTACAGGTACAAAGGAATGGTCCTGTTGTGTAGCTCCTGCAAATACTTCAGCCGCAGCAACGGCATCAATCAACTCCCCATCTCCGTTGAGCATTTTCAAGGCATTCCATTCCGCAGAATTGTGGCTAGCTGTGATGACAATTCCGCCGCAGGCTTGCTCTTGTGGCACAGCAATCGATACGGTAGGGGTCGTAGAGAGGCCCAAGTCAATAACATCCATACCCAAACTTTGTAAGGTGCTACTTACCAAGCGGCTAATTATGGAGCCGGAAGGCCGTGCATCACGCCCAATGACTACAGTCTTGTTGCCAGGCTGCTTGAGGAGCCACCTTCCAAAAGCAGTAGTCAGCGCTACCACATCGATGGGGGTAAGTGCATCACCTACCTTGCCGCCTATCGTACCCCGAACACCAGATATAGACTTAATAAGAGACATAGGGTATTGAGCAGTTGACTAATTGGGCACCAGGCTGGACTTTTCTTTTCATAGAACCTTCGCCCCACAGAGCGCTTGCTCAAAGGTAGCAAGGAGCAGCGACTGTATATGCTTGTATACCTTCGTTACATAGGGTAATTTTGAGCATCTTTTTTGATCTAACTCCACGCTTCATCATGAACAACAAAAGGCTCGTTGTTTTCCTGACTATCATTGTCTCTCTGATTTGCCTCTATTGCCTGTCCTTTACGTATATCGCCGCAAAAGTCCGACAAAAAGCCACACTCCATGCCACAGATGAAAATGGTCACATCGATTTTGTCAAAAAGCAATCTTATCTAGATGCTGCTTGGAAACAACCTGTCTACAATCTTTTGGGATTAAAATATACCTATGAGCAAGTCAAGGAAAACGAATTGAGCCTAGGCCTGGACCTACAGGGCGGCATGCACGTGACATTGGAAGTATCTCCTGTAGAACTGATCAAAGGACTTGCAGGAGGCAGCAAAGACGAAGCTTTTTTAGCAGCGCTGGCACAAGCACAACAACAGCAGCAACTCCAACCCCAGGCTTCCTTTACCACCCTCTTTTATCAGGCATACAAAACACAACGCCCTGAAGGAAAGTTGAGCAATATTTTTGCTACAGCAGCCAACCGCTCTCGCCTCAGCTATGAGTCAACAGACAAAGAAGTTGTGCAATTTATTGACCAAGAGATTGGCAGGGCCGTTGACCGTTCTTTTGAGATTATAAGGGCACGCCTTGACCGTTTTGGCACCATCCAGCCCAATATCCAGCGCCTGCAAGGCACAGGCAGAATCCAGATAGAACTGCCTGGCGTCAACAATCCAGAAAGAGTAAGAAAGCTGCTACAAGGAGTGGCGCAACTTCGGTTTTGGGAAGTTTATGAGATTCCAGAGCTGAGCGAGGCCTTGCAAGCCATTGACAGTCTGCTAGTGGCAGAACAACAAGCAACCCTACCTGCGGCTACAGGCTCCCAAACAACCCAAAACAACAACCTGGCAGAACCGTTAGCTCAAGAAGCAAGCATACAGCCAGAAGACGCCTCGACCATGTCGCCGCTTTTTAGACTCTTGAAAGAGGCATATGGGTTTGTCTACGCGGTAGACAATGTAGCCATCATCAATAGTATTCTTACCCGAAGTGATGTCAAAGCACTCTTGCCCAATGATTTGCAGTGGCTGTGGGATGTGAAGCCTCATACGCTCCAAGACGGCACTGAAGTAGTAGGTCTCTACCCCATCAAGCAACGCCGGGGAGGCCAAGCTGCCTTAGAGGGCGATGTTATCACAGATGCACGTCAAGTATTTGATGACCGTGGTAAGCCTGCTGTGAGCATGCAGATGAACAGCAGTGGGGCTAGAGCCTGGAAAAAAGTAACAGCCAATAACATCGACCGGCGCATTGCCATTACTTTGGACAATCATGTGTATTCAGCGCCAGTAGTCAACACAGAAATTCCTAGTGGTAGCTCCCAAATCACAGGCAATTTCACCATTGAAGAGGCAAAAGACCTGGCCAACATCCTCAATGCGGGATCCTTACCTGCCCCTGTCAAGATTGTGGAAGAAACCATCATTGGCCCCACCTTGGGCAAAAAAGCGCAAGCAGAAGGCATCTCCTCCATGTTCTTAGGACTCGGATTAGTCGTGCTGTTCATGATTTTTTACTACGCCAAAGGGGGCTTGATTGCTAACCTAGCACTCCTCTTCAATATTTTGTTTATCATGGGTATGCTGGCCCAACTCAACGCTGTTTTGACTTTGCCCGGCATTGCAGGCATCGTGCTCACCATCGGTATGTCTATCGATGCCAACGTACTCATCTTTGAGCGCATCCGAGAAGAACTGAGGGCAGGAGTAATGATGAAAGTCGCCATTGACCGTGGCTACCAAAAAGCTTACAGCTCTATCATTGATTCAAATGTCACTACTTTTCTTACTGGGGCCATCCTGTATGCACTAGGACAAGGGCCTATACGCGGTTTTGCTACTACGTTAATGGTTGGTATCGTGAGCTCCTTTTTCTCTGCGGTATTCATCACGCGTGTGCTCATGAGTTGGATAGTCAGCCGCGGTCAAGAAAATTGGCTGACATTTTCTTTCGCTTACAGCAAAAATATCTTGAACAACCTCAGCATCGATTTCCTTAAGATGCGCCGCTTTTCCTACGCAGTTTCTCTGGTCTTCATAGGCATAGGATTTTTGCTCATGGCCCAACAAGGCGGTCTGAATCTAGGTGTTGACTTTACGGGTGGGAGATCCTATGTGGTGGCCTTGAGCCAACCTATAGAGCCTTCTGCACTAAAAACCCAGCTGGCTGAGTATTTTGGTGATCAAGGTACGGAGGTGAAGACCTATGGAGCTAATGACGTGCTCAAAGTTACGACGAGTTATTTGATACAAAACGAAACCAGCGAAACCGACGAGAAAGTAAAACATGCATTGATCCAAGGCATCCAAGACCTCACGCAACTCACCTATGCCGATGACACAGCAACTGTCCAAGCAGGGACCTTCACCATTGCCAGTGCTTCCAAAGTAGGGGCTACTATTGCAGGCGATATTAAGTCAGCCGCTTGGCAATCCATATTTTTCTCCTTGGTCATGATCTTTCTCTACATTCTGGTGCGCTTCCGCAGATGGCAGTTTGGCCTAGCAGCTGTGCTTGCCCTGTTGCACGACAGCCTGGCTGTCTTTGCAGCCTTTGCCATAGCCAGAGCTTTGGGCTATGCCTACGAGGTTGATCAGGTATTTATCGCTGCTATCCTTACCGTCATTGGCTACTCTATCAATGATACGGTGGTGATATTTGATCGGATCAGGGAAAGGCTGCACATGAAAACACGCGGGAATTTCCAGGAAGTTGCTAACCGCTCTATCAACGAAACTATGAGCCGCACGGTAATCACTTCCTTGACCACACTCATCGCTGTGGCGGTATTGTTCATCTTTGGGGGCGAAGTGTTGCGAGGTTTTTCTTTTGCGCTGCTGGTAGGTATCATTTTTGGCACCTATTCGTCTATTTTTATTGCTACACCGTTGGCGATTGACCTTTCTAGCGCAGTACACTTCACAACGAAACTTGCCTCAAAACACCACACAAGAAAATAGCAAAAGTAGATGACAAAATCCGTACTGAGTGATCATGCATTATGTTCGGAGTACTCGTCAAATTGAAGTAAATCGCTCAAATATCACACCCCTCAATACGCCTGAGCAAAGACTACTCTTTGTTGGGAAGGTTTTCCGGAGTAAATACATGTACCCTGCTCTGGAGATGCATCTAACGGAATACAACGAATCGTTGCTTTGGTTTCTACCTGGATTTTCTTTTCGGTTTCGGTCGTCCCGTCCCAATGAGCTAACACAAAACCTCCTTTTTGAGCTATCACTGTTTTAAATGCTTCATATGTACCCACGGAGGTAGTATGAGATTCTCTGAAGGCTACGGCTCGCTGGTAAAGGTAATTCTGGATATCTGTGAGCAATGCTTGGATGACAGCTACCATGTTGTCTACACTAATGGTAATTTTTTCCTTAGTGTCCCTTCTGGCCAATTCCACTGTGTGATTCACAAGATCCTTGGGTCCTATCGCCATGCGCAGTGGCACACCCTTGAGTTCATATTCAGCAAACTTCCACCCTGGCTTGTACATATCTCGGTCGTCCAGCTTGACAGCCACCCCCTGCGCTTTGAGCGCTTCTTGGAGGATTATCGCCTGCTGCACGACAAGCTTTTGCTCCGTTTCGCTTTTGTAGATGGGGATGATGACTACCTGGATAGGCGCCAGCCGCGGCGGTAGTACCAGGCCCTCATCATCTGAATGAGTCATGATCAACGCACCGATCAGACGCGTAGTTACCCCCCACGAAGTGCCCCATACATGGTCCAGCTGGCCAGCCTGGTTGGCAAAGGTGACGTCAAACGCTTGGGCAAACTTCTGACCCAAGAAATGTGACGTGCCTGCTTGCAAAGCCTTCCCATCTTGCATCAGCGCTTCGATGGTATACGTTGCTTCTGCCCCTGCAAAACGCTCATGCTCTGTCTTGATGCCCTTGAGCAAAGGCACTGCCATGTAGCTTCTAGCAAATTCATCGTAGATGTTGAGCATTTGTAGCACCTCCTGCTCAGCTTCTACACGGGTAGCATGGGCAGTATGTCCCTCTTGCCACAACACCTCGGCCGTACGCAAAAAAAGGCGAGGACGCATTTCCCAACGTACAATATTGCTCCACTGATTGATCAGTAGAGGTAAGTCCCGATACGACTGAATCCAGTTTTTGTAGGTATGCCAAATGATGGTCTCTGAAGTAGGACGAATAATCAACTCCTCTTCGAGCCGGGCCTCAGGATCTACCACTACACCTTGTCCATCACTAGCTTTTTTCAATCGATAGTGTGTCACTACAGCACATTCCTTAGCAAAGCCCTCTATGTGGTCTGCTTCACGGCTCAAGTAGGACTTGGGGATCAACATAGGGAAGTAGGCGTTGGCATGGCCAGTAGCTTTGAAGGCTTGGTCCAAGATAGCTTGCATCTTTTCCCAAATGGCAAAGCCATAGGGTTTGATGATCATACAGCCTCGTACAGGAGAATTCTCAGCTAAACCTGCTCTCTTGACCAACTCGTTGTACCAAGCTGCAAAGTCTTCTGTTCTTTTGGGTAATATTTGTGACATGGAGCGGAGATATTTTTTTGAAATCCTAGTATTGGCAATGAGTAACTATAGACCGCTTGGACCTTGAAGATATTACGCTAAGTTATCCGTGGTAAGCTGTACTATATCAGCATCTACGATCGCCTAAGTTAGGTAAAGTGAGTGAGAAGTATGGTAAAGCCAAAAGCCTCTACAACGCAGTACAGCAAGAGAGATTACGATCTGGAAGCGGCGAGTGGTGCTGCATTGGCCTGAGAACAGTAGCCTTGCTCGGGACAGTACAAGACTTTTCTTCGGAAGATGTACCTGATCAAGACAGCTTGCTTAGGTGTTCACTATCATGCACGTTAGCGGCTGTCGTATACGCAGACAAGACCTTGCCCTCAGCGAGGAATAGTGCTTGTAAAAATAGTGGGATTTAATGCCCTTCCTAACCCAACTGGCTTCTTGATCTACGCCTGGCTGTACAGAACGACAGGCTCTGGCCACTCGAGATGCAGCGTGTAGCTTGTCTTGCCTTTGAGTTGACGATGCGTGGAGGAAACTACTTATCAGTGGAGACCACAGAAGCGCATCAAAGAGAGCGCATCATTGACCTGTTCTTGTGTATCGCACTCGCTCAAGTGGTGCCAGGTCTGTGGTAAGGTCATTTTCAAGGGTACTAGTGCCAAATATTTTCTTCCTTGTCCCGACTGGCCTGTAGGGCAATACGGTTTTGGATAGAAAAAAATAGATCGCTCAACAGACATCGCCTTTCTTACCCTTACTCTGAATCTACAAAATCTCCCTACACCCATCTTGGTCTGTAACAAGGAAGCTGCCACGCTAGCTAATATCCCAATGCGCCAATCAAAAGTCTCTATAAATGCTGCCAAAGTACTACCACACTATCCCATTGGCTAACGCCAATGGGATAGTGTCTAAACGGGTGGCAATCACCTACTTCTTGATAGCATTCATCGATTATTTGTGCTCAAAGTTGTTTACAAGTTAACTATTAACGAAATTCGCGGCGCCTTGACGTAAGGGTCCTCAAAACCAGACCATGAAAAATTT
>DCSL01000076.1 GCA_002325615.1 Amoebophilaceae bacterium UBA1467 | reverse complement strand
TTGCCGGGTGAGTACGGTCTTTGGGTGTACTTTCTACGTTCTGCATGACAGTTACCTTGATTAGTGCAGACAAAATGTTAGGTGTCCCTATTTAATTTTAAGCTTCTTAAAATTTATTTTTAAGCTCATCTAAGAAATGGTAGATTTGGCACCGCACAACCAGCAAAGCAACTTATGCGCATCAGTTATACAGACCTGAACTATCTAAAAGCCATCTACCAGCATGCTACAAACAGCAACAAGACAGTGCCCACCAATGCCATTGCAGAAGCCTTGAGCACTAGCCCGGCGGCAGTAACAGACATGGTCCAGAAGCTGCACGAAAAAGGGCTGGTGGTCTACCAGAAGTATCAGGGTGTCAGTATTGCCGAAGCGGGCAGGGCCCATGCACTGCAAGTTCTTCGTAAACATTTGCTATGGGAAGTATTTCTTGTAGACAAGCTCAAGTTTGGTTGGGAGGAAGTGCATGAAATAGCAGAGCAGCTCGAACATATACAATCTCCTCTGCTTATACAGCGGCTCGATGATTTTTTAGGCAATCCAACCTACAGCCCCCATGGCAAACCTATTCCTGATGCTCAGGGAAAACACGCACACAAGGTCAGGGTAGCATTGACCAACGTGGAAACAGGCAGTAGTGGCATTTTCATTGCTGTCAAAGAGGGCACATCTCAGTTTTTACAATACCTGAGCAAACGAGGCATCTACCTAGGAGCCAAGATCAGCGTGATCGAAAAGATTCCATTTGATCAATCCATGGAGATCAGTGTTGATCACCTGCCCAAGGTCAACATATCTCAGAAGGTCAGTGACAACATTTTAATTACCCCTTAAGCCTCTGCTACAAATCATGAAGGACATCACTACTCTCTTGCATGCTATTCTAAAAAGATGCCGCCAAATGATACCGCTAGCCTGTTGTTGTTGGATGGGCTGTGATGATAGTGCGAGGGGGCGGTTTACAGTAGTAGCCACAACCAGTCTGATTGGCGATGCAGTGCAGAACATTGTCCAAGAACATGCAGAAGTCATTACCCTAATGGGACCTGGGGTAGACCCGCATGCTTATAAGGCTACGCAACAAGATGTGAAGCACTTGCTCAATGCAGACATTGTTTTTTACAACGGGTTGCACCTAGAAGGGAAAATGGCTGATATCCTACACAAACTCAGCAAAAAAAGGCCCGTCTACGCAGCAGGTGAAGCAATTACACCTGCCCAACAGCTTGTAGACCCTAATTTTTCTATAGGAATAGATCCGCACATTTGGTTTGATGTGTGCCTGTGGAAACAGGTTGTACAGTACATTAGTGATCAGCTACAGGCTGCAGACCCCGGAGCAGCTGCTTACTACCAAGAGAATACAGCCCACTACCTGCAGCAGCTAGATGAACTTCACCAAGAGACCGTACAAGCCATTCAACAGATTCCTGCTGCGCAGCGTGTACTCATTACGGCCCACGATGCTTTTGGGTACTTTGGCCGTGCTTATGATATGGAAGTCCGTGGGTTGCAGGGAATTTCTACCGTATCAGAGTGTGGCCTTAAGGATGTGACTGATTTGGTAAAGTTTATTATTCAAAGAAAGATTAAGGCTATTTTTTTGGAGACTTCCGTACCAGAGAGGCCGTTGCAAGCGGTAGTAGAAGGCTGTAGAAAAAGTGGCTACCAGGTGGCCGTGGGTGGTTATTTGTACTCTGATGCATTAGGCCAGGCAGGCACGCCCGAAGGAACTTACCACGGCATGGTCCAAGCCAATGTTCAAACCATTGTTAACGCACTGAAGTAATGATCCAACAAGCTGATAACCCTATTGTGGAAATACACGACCTAACGGTCTCTTACTACAAAAAGCCAGTGCTGTGGGACATCGACCTCTGTTTTCCACAAGGCAATGTCATTGGTATTATGGGGCCTAACGGAGCTGGCAAGTCTACCTTGCTCAAGACCATGATGGGGCTCGTTCCACCTGACAGTGGCTATATCAAGCTCTTTGGCAAGACCCTCGATGAAGTGAGAAAGCAAGTGAGTTATGTACCCCAGAAAGAATCCGTCGACTGGGACTTTCCTGCCTCTGTGCTTGATGTAGTAGTGATGGGGCGGTATGCTCAACTAGGTCTTTTCCAACGACCCAGGAAAGCTGATAAAGAAAAGGCCCTGGCGTGCCTGCATCAGGTAGGCATGGAGCCCCTAGCCAAGCGGCAAATAGCCCAGTTATCAGGTGGACAGCAGCAGCGAGTATTTTTAGCCAGAGCTTTGGCCCAAGAGGCGCAGCTATATTTGATGGATGAGCCCTTTGTAGGAGTCGATGCAGCCACAGAAAAAATGATCATCAACTTGCTACAATCCATGGCACACGAAGGAAAAACGATTATTGTGATCCACCATGATCTGCAGTCTGCCCCTAACTACTTTGACTGGAGCGTTCTCCTGAACATGCGGGTAGTAGCTGCTGGCCCTACCCAGGACGTGTTTACACCTGCTTTGCTCCAAGAGACTTATGGCGGAAAACTCACCGTCTTGAGCAAGATTGGTGAGCTACTGAGAGAACAAGCATGGCCAACCCGAGAACCTAACTAGCCTAGCTGAATCTATGCAACAAGCCCTGATGGAATTCTTTTCTTTTTCTGACCCTAATGTCAGGTATGTGGTATTGGGCACTTTGCTCCTCACTGGTAGTACTGCCATGATCGGGTCCTTTGCTTTGCTCAAGAAAAAAGTACTCGTAGGCGATGCTATTGCGCACGCCGTATTGCCTGGCGTATGCCTAGCTTTTATCGCGACAGGTACCAAACACCCCATCCCCCTGTCTTTGGGGGCATTCACAACAGGTTGGCTGGCTCTGGTGCTGATCGACCAGATTACGCACCGTTCCAAGATCAAAGAAGATACTGCTATTGCCTTGGTACTTTCTGTCACCTTTGGACTAGGCATCCTGCTCCTGACTGCTATCCAGCATACAGGCAACGCTGCACAAGTAGGCTTAAGCAACTTCTTGTTTGGCAAAGCAGCAGCGCTGGTCAGTGATGATTTAAAGATCCTCACCTTGCTCAGCCTAATATTGATGGCCATGGTCTTGCTATTCTTCAAGGAATTTACGCTGGTAGCTTTCGACAAATCCTTTGCCCAAGCCAGTGGATTGCCTGTCCAACGCCTTGAACTGTTACTCACCAGCCTCACAGTACTGGCCATCGTAGTCGGCATTCGTGCCGTAGGTATCTTACTCATGACCGCCATGCTTATTACACCGCCAGCTGCAGCCCGCTTCTGGACCCACCACCTCCCTAAGATGGTGCTTCTGGCTGCCGTATTAGGCATGCTCGCCGGCTTGGTAGGCTCTTTTGTTTCTTACATGGCCCCGGCCATGCCTACGGGACCTTGGATTGTCATTACTATTTCTTTGATAGCCTATGGGTCGTTTCTATTGGCTCCTCGAAGGGGCCTGCTCGCGCGAAGAATACAGCAACGTAAACACCAGCGCAAGACCTTGACTGAAAACATTCTTAAGCTTTTCTACGAGCTAGGTGAAGCAGACGGGCATTTCTACAAAAGCAGAACGCTTGATACAATCCGCCAATACAGGCCCCTGCCTGCTGGAAGACTGGCACAAGAGCTCAAGCGCTTACAAAAACAAAACATGTTGCAACGAGAACGCGCCGGGTGGGTCTTGACTACTGCAGGTAAAAACAAAGGCGAAGAAATAAGTCGGCTCCACCGCCTTTGGGAGCTGTATTTGACCCACTATCTCAAGATCAAGCCTGATCATGTACACGAAGACGCAGAGTCTATCGAACATGTCATCACCCCTGCATTAGCGGAAGAGTTGGATAGCCTTGTGAAGTTGCATACAAAGCAGAAGAAAAAGTAGCCTATTACAAAAGCGAAGATACGACCCCTCTCATAACCTCCAATTGGACATTTTTTGATATTTTACAATGGTTTTGTGGTAGTTTTTAAGTTTTTTACTAAGCTAAGAACAT
>DCSL01000041.1 GCA_002325615.1 Amoebophilaceae bacterium UBA1467 | reverse complement strand
TGAGTCGCACTCTTTTAACCTTCTTGGGCGTATATTTTTCTTTGACTTCTTCAAATAGTAGGATGGCTTGCTTGCGCAGTAGTGATTTGATGAGGGGGTGAATACTTTTCTGCGCTACCGCAGCTGCTGCCTCTGCATAAGTTAGTTCGGGACGACGCTCAAGAGCTGCTACTAGTAGCAACTCTTGATTAGAAAAACTAGTTGCTGTTAGGTCTATATCAGGGTGTAGCTGTATTTTGGACTGGCTGCTGAGCCTGAATCCATTGGGTAAGGCGGCGAGCATTACCTCTCCTAAGGTGCACAAATAGTATCCTGCCAACCAGTGGATAAATCGGAGTTGTATAGGATTAATCATAGGAACTTCGTCCAATATATCAATGATCTCCTTGGTAAGGTATTTGGGAGGCGTTTGGTGGACTTTTTCTACAAGTCCAGTGAAGATTTTATGGGCACCTAAGGGTACAAGTACCCTGCTACCCCTGGCCATAAACTCGATGAATTGTGTTGGAACACGGTATGTCAATAGTTTGGGTAGAGGGATGGGCAGAATGATGTCTGCAAACATGGTCTGCTGCTCACTGGATGGATGGTGGTTGTCGGGTTGACGCAATGCCGTTAACTGATTTGGGCAAGCTGGGCCAAAGCTTCTTTTACACTATGTGTGGGCGCATGACACATTCCCTGGTGGCATACATAAATGGTCGTCTTACTAGCCATTGGTTTTTTATTGGCGAGCAGAGGTAAGCTACTTTTTTCTACAGTACCTGCAAACAATATACCGCTAGGAACGTGCTGCCTCATTGCCTGTGTCCATGCTTTGCATGCTGGCCCTACCACGGCTACCACGACTATGGGTTTTAGCTGTAGCATGGATAAGACAGCCCAATTGGATAAATACAGGGGCGCATGGTTGATTTGTGGGACCATGTTGCACAGCATCTTCTTGGCAGTGGCTGTATATATTTTTTTATCTAAAAGTGCACCCAATACCAACAGATCGTGGCAAATCACTGAGTTAGAACTAGGAATGACATGATCAAATATTTCCTTTTGGCGGGCGATAAGGGTTGCTTCGCTGTGCTTCACAAAGTAAAATAGCCCTGCTTCCGCATCATAGAAATGTACCAGTGCATACTGTACCAGTGTTTCGGCAGTATAGAGCCAATGCTCCTCAAAGGTGACCTGATACAGACTCATAAACGCCCGAGCCACCCAAGCATAGTCTTCCAAATAGCCTGGCGCTCCTGGCGCCCCTTTGCTATGGCTGTGCCAAAGCTGGTTGCCTTGCAGTAAATATTTCTCGATGAAGTGCGCATTTTTGAGAGCCAGTGCGAGCAAGTGGTCTTTTCCCAAAGCATGGTAGGCATCCAAAAGCCCTTGCAACATCATGCCGTTCCAGGAGGCAATCATCTTATCGTCTCGTGCAGGGTGCTTTTTTTGTGCTCTGACCGAAAACAGCTGCTTGATTGCACAGGCTATACTTGCTTGTTCTGCTGTTGCAAGTGAGCTATCCGCCTTTTGGTACAAAATATTGGCACCTTGCTCCCAGTTGCCTGCGGCTGTTATACCAAAGTGTGCCATGAAAAGCTGCGCGCGTTCTCTTAACACCTCCTCTATCTCTTTTTTTGTCCAGGCATAAAACTTTCCTTCGACACCTTCGCTGTCTGCGTCCAGCGCGCTGTAAAACCCTCCTTCTGGATCTACCATCTCTCGTTCTACAAAGGCAATGGTCTCTAGGACTATCTTTTTGTACAGCGTTTTCTTAGTGACTGTGTAAGCTTGGGAATAGAGGCTAAGCAGTTGTCCATTGTCATACAGCATCTTCTCAAAGTGTGGTATCCTCCAAGCGTTGTCTGTAGCATAACGAGAAAATCCGCCCCCAAGCTGATCATAAATACCACCATAGGCCATGTGCTGTAATGTGAGATTAAGTTGTGCGAATGCCCTTTCATCTTGTGTCAGGAAGTAGTAGCGCAGCAAAAATGAGCCAATGCTAGGCATAGGAAATTTAGGCGTGTTGCGTATGCCCCCATACTCATGATCTAACTCCTGATATAACTTCAGAAACTGCTGCTCAGTGTATTTTTGGGTGAAAATGTTAGAGGGTGATCCGAAGCCGTAGCGTACCGCCTCTGGCTCATTCAGTACTTGAGTGAATTGAAAAGCAGTTGCCGACAGCTGTGCCCTATGCTCTCTAAAAGCATTTTTTACTTGTATTAATAACTTTTTCCAGGCTGTAGTAGTAAAATATAGCCCCCCATAAAAGGGCTTTTGATCAGGCAATAGAAAGACATGTAGCGGCCAACCCACATTGAGTCCCATGGCTTGTACTGCTGCTACGTACACTTGATCGATGTCTGGCCGTTCTTCCCTATCTACCTTGATGCAAACGAAATGTGCATTCATCATTACTGCCACTTCCTCGTCTTCAAAAGCATCCTGAGCCATCACATGACACCAGTGACAGGCTGTATATCCAATGCTTACGAGTAGGGGTTTGTCTTCTTGTTGGGCTTTGTTGAGTGCCTCTTCTCCCCATGGATACCAATCTACGGGCTGATGGGCATGTTGCAGCAAGTAGGGACTAGTAGTATGGATCAAGCGATTAGGCATGTTACTGTATTGATAAAATTTCTTTCTTGGGCACACTCTCAACCATACTACTTGCTAAGGGCGTACAATTGCTGGCAGGGCCATGCATGTGTATATGAAGATTTGTGTGCTAGGGATGCACGCATCTTCTGCCCAGTGTGGAGAAAAGTCCGTGCTTTTCTGTCTAAGGAGTACTTAATGATTAGCACAGCATTGCTACTACAACAGAAAAATAGATAGCCATACCCGTAATATCTACCAGGGTGGTGATGGCAGGACTGGCAGCCACAGCTGGGTCTCCGTTGAAGTATTTGGCAATGAGCGGCAAGGCAGCCCCAACGACTGTCGATGTGATAACCTGTAGACTGAGTGATAGTGCAATGGAAGAGGCCAGTCTGTAGGTGCTGTGGTTTTCTAAGATAACATTGCCAGACAGGATCATCACTTTGAGAAAGGCCAAGAAGAATAAGCAAAACGCCAACAAAAAAGCCACTTTTGCTTCCTTGAGGATAACCCCCAGCCAATTACGAAGTGTGACTTGGCCAAGCGATACAGCCCTGATCACCACGGTGGCAGCTTGGCTACCTGCATTGCCTCCTGCGCCTGCAATCATGGGCAGGTACAATGCCAAAACAGTCAACTTACCCAACAATGCTTCATGTTTATGGATGATTATTTCGGACAAAATGCTAGCGATAAAGAGGCCTAAAATCCAGGACACTCGTTTTTTAAAATGCTGAAAGCTAGAAGATTTCAAATAATCCGAGGTTTCTTCATTAGACACAATCCCCATGAACTTTTCCATGTCCTCTGTCTCTTCTGCCCGAATGACGTCCATGGCGTCATCATAGCGAACAATACCCACCAATTGCTTTTCTTCATTGAGAATAGGTATAGCCACTAAGTCGTACTTCTCGACCTGCTGTGCCACATATTCTCGGTCGTCGTTGATTTTCGCATAAACAAAATTTTCATGTAAAAAACTAGCCACCTTGTCGTCAGGCATAGCCATGATCAGGTCTTTCAAAGAAACAAATCCAATCATTTGCATGTTTTTGTCTACCACATAGATGTAGTAGATCATTCTTTTAGAAGGAGAGTCTTCCCTGAGCTTTTGGATGGCTTGCTTCACAGTCATATCCTCTATGACAGTGGCAAAGTCTGTGCTCATAATGCCACCTGCTGTTTCAGGAGGATAAGCACTGAGGGTAATTACATCTTCTCTGACTTTCTTGGGGAGGTATGGAAGCAACTGGACTTGTTCTTTATCACTGAGCTGCTGGTAGAAGTCAGCACGTTGGTGCGATGGAATATGACCAAAGAGCTGGGCGAAGTCTTTTTTGTTGAGTAACTGATAAAGGATGAGTTGCTGTTCTTCCGCAAAATCAGCAAAAATAGCCCCTTGCAGTTCTTGAGGGAGGTGGGTGAACAGCGCTAACAGCTTTTGGGGTGGTTGTTGGGTCAAAAATTCTGCTACTTCGATGATCGGGGCATCGCACAGCAGCGCAAGTAGCTGCTTTTCTTGTTGCTGCTCCAGCAGTCGAGTCCATTGCGTTAGGTTAGTTGTTTCTACTGTGTTGGCCATACTTACTACTCTTTTACAGGTTGGCAACTAGGACTGGTAGCGCTGGCGCTATGGTGTTGGGGTACAGCAAAAAAATCACTCGACTACAAATTTATGAAATTCGAATGGCAGGCCAAATCTGCTCAGATTTTTCATAGTAAACTGCAGACCATAACAAGCACTCTTCCAGGATTTTTGTACCTTCGTTCTGGCTCGGGATGTAGCGCAGTCCGGTTAGCGCACTCGCTTAGGGTGCGAGAGGCCGGGGGTTCGAATCCCCCCATCCCGACTCTCAACTTTTAAGGGCATGTGGGCTCTTACTTTTCATTGAATACAGCCAAAGAACTGCATCCTTGTTGCTTCTGCCGATTTGAGCGCTAGGCGTGTGGTAGTCCGCACAAAATACCAGAGCGTTGTTGCTGCGCTCACCAGGCTATTTTTATAGCCTAGTATTCAAAGCCAAGAAGGAAATTTCCCTTGTCCATCTACACAACGTATTCTCTAAGTACAACAATAGCTGCCTGCGATTGGGCACGTCAAAGGACCGTTCTTTCAGCTCCTCTGCTACAGGCGCTAGGCCTAGCAGGGACAAAGAACTGTAATGTCTCTTCTGCTACTCTTTGCTGCGTAGCCAGGGAAGAATGCCCCGTGATCGTGCGCATGTTGTACATTCTATCGGCTAACTTCACATACAGTATGTGCTCATCTTTGACTTCCAGTGGTTTCAGCATAGTTTCATAGTTTGACAATGGGAGCTTTCTATGCTCTCCAGGCGACTATCCACGCGGTGCCCCCCCCCCGTACATGATCTGCTGCACGACTGGATTAAAACTCAGGGCTATCTCGTTCAGAGCAAAATGCACAGCATCGAGGGTGTCATGTAGCAGGGCCACCAAGATGGTATCTTGGTCTTGTGCATATGCCAGAAGAATACGGACTACTGAAGTAGGGTGCAAGTAAAACGGCTCGCCTGACTTTCTCTTGGCCCCTGAATGGCACTCCTTGGTCAGCTAAAGGGCTTGCTGCAGCATCGTCATCTCTACTTGGGTATTCTCAGTCACTTCCTTTCCAAAGGCCTCAGATAGCCTTATCGGGTATTTCTTCTGTTGTAGAGGTCACTCATGTGCCCATCGTGCGACTAGAAGTAGCCCAGCGGTTATCGACTTGATTTGGCTAAGCAAGAAGAACACTATACAGCTGGCTTTGCTAAAGCAGTGATCAAGGTTAAAGACAAGCATAGTGTTCCTGACGCAAGACCCGCTACCTTGCCTAGTAAGCTTCTACGGAACAGAAAAATATGCCAAAAATTTCCTAAAACGCATGGAGACCTGGCGCAAGAAGAAAGGGCATGGTAGGACCAGACCATGGGAGAAGCGGAACGCACCACCCCCCCCCTTAATGTATTTTACAGATTACACTGCAGAGCAAGGGAGCATGCATGTATTTCAGCAAGAAGGAAGTAATAAGCTAGTCGACTAGGTGTCTTCTAGTTGCTATTTTCCTCAGGGAATGGTGGTGGAGTAGCTTGTTGTGGACCGGGCTGTACTACTGTTTCAGGTACTGGAGTAGTTGTCTTAAGATCTTGTTCAGCTGGAGGTACTGTCTCTTGTTGAGTTACTGAAATAACTTGCTGTGGCTTAGGCGGGCTTGTTGCCTTACACTCTGCGGCAGTTTGATTATCTTTTTTTGCTAATCGCTGCTCCTTTTCTTGTTGCCAAGCTTCCAACTTTTGATCTGCTATTTCTTGGGTAATAGCTCCTTTGTCGACACCCAATTGAAGGTGCTTTTTGAGCAAAACACCGTGAGAAGATAAGATGGTTCTTACAGTATTGGTAGGTTGTGCTCCTTTACGGAGCCACTGTAGGGCGCTTTCTTCTTTAAGAAGGATGGTGGCCGGGCGGGTATTAGGATTATAGTTGCCCAGTTTTTCAATAAATCGGCCGTCTCTGGGCGCACGTGCATCAGCCACTACAATATCGTAAAGAGACAATTTTTTTCGTCCTCTTTTTGAAAGTCTTATTTTTACTGCCATTTCTTCGTTTTTGACGGAACTCGTCCGTTACGATGGGTGGATGTATTATTTAAAAAAGAATATACTATAACAGGCCTTCAGCCGATACAACAGACACGAAAGATCGGCCTTGGCTGCCCTTCTTGAAAACCACGGTGCCATTTGCCAACGCATACAAGGTATGGTCTTTTCCTAACCCTACATTGCTAGCTGGGTGGTGCTTAGTGCCTCTCTGTCTTACAATAATATTTCCTGAAAGGACTTTCTGGCCTCCAAACTTCTTCACCCCTAGCCGTTTACTTTCAGATTCTCTTCCGTTGCGGGAACTTCCTGCACCTTTTTTGTGTGCCATGACGGTTTACTTTACAATGCTCTCGATGAGCACTTTAGTGTAGTCTTGTCGATGTCCTTGAGTTTTCTTGTAGCCTTTTCTTCTTTTTTTCTTGAAGACAATAATTTTGTCTCCCCGAACATGGTCTAGCACCTTACCTGTCACCTTGACTCCAGTAACAGTAGGAACCCCTATGGCTACGCTGTCGCCATCTTCTATCAGTAAAACCTTATCAAAGGTAATAACACTGCCTGCCTCCACATTGAGTTGTGGGGTGTATAGTTGTTGATCTTGGGTAACCTTAAACTGCTTTCCAGCGATCTCTACAATTGCATACATAAGCTAACAATCTCTTTGAATTTGAATAGCACTATAGGGCCTGCAAGTTAAAAATTTTCAGTTAGACTAACAAGTCCGCCACAATTACTGCTGCATTAGATTCCTATGAAAGGTTGTGCTCAAGCATCATTGTTTTTTGTCTGAACCCAAAAAAGTAACCAATAAAGTCACCGCTTCGGAAACGGAGGTGCCATGGCTATGCGCTTAGGCGCTCGTTTTCCTAACTCGCCCGCTTGCAGCGGCCTCAAACACAGGGAAACTTAAAAGCCTTTCGGCTTGCCATGCTCACGCTCTTTATCCCAAGACAGACCCTCAGCTTTGTTAAGATAGGGCAGCATCTTTGTAAAAGACACAACTACCTTTGCATCACTACAGAGTTGCTGCCTTTTTAACATTGCATTAAGAAATCCGACTCCTGTTGGAGTCCCGAAGAGCCGAGTTTAGACGAAGTAGGCTTGCGACAAGTATTTTAGGGATTTTTCAACAGTGTCTGATGTTTTTTCCTACAAAGCAAAAAGGGGGGCCTCGCCTGCGATGCGAAAGACTGGCACAGCGGAGCGGTTAAGAGACGACTATTGATCCCCAAGCATAGGGCTTTTCTTGGCAAGCAATAAAATTGAATCTTTCTATCAAAGACCTTAACAAGGTGATAATTCTGAAGCTTAATGTTGTATTTTTATTGACCTTTTTAAGGTGCCTTGGTCATTTTGCGTGGCTTTGCTAGGTTTGTATGCGCTGCCCACTATCACCCCAATTCCCAAAGCTTAGATAGGCAAACGCACATAGCCCCTGAGCGGCAGTAGTAGACACGCACACCCAAGTCCTGAGAAGTAAAATTGTATTCATTTCAGCCGATCTAACCTAAAAAATTATGCAGCATATCCCCAAAATTGCAGAAGAACCGCTCCTGAGAGAAAACAAAAACAGATTTGTATTGTTTCCCATTGAGCATGGTGATATCTGGGAGTTTTACAAACAAGCAGAAGCTAGCTTTTGGACAGCAGAGGAGCTTGATCTGAGTCAAGACTTGAAAGACTGGGAGAAGCTGAATGATGGAGAAAGGCATTTCGTTTCGCATGTACTTGCCTTTTTTGCTGCCAGTGATGGAATTGTTAACGAAAACATAGCAGAAAACTTTGTTTCAGAGGTACAATACACTGAAGCAAAATTCTTCTATGGCTTTCAAATTGCTATAGAAAATATCCACTCAGAGGTTTATTCGCTGCTTATTGACACTTATGTCAAAGACACAAAGGAGAAAGATAAACTTTTCCATGCTATTGAGACGTTGGATTGTGTGAAGAAAAAAGCCGACTGGGCATTGCGCTGGATTGCAAAATCAAGTTTTTCCGAACGGCTCATTGCCTTTGCAGCCGTAGAGGGGATCTTCTTCTCTGGAAGCTTCTGTGCTATTTTTTGGCTGAAAAAGAGAGGGCTCATGCCTGGACTCAGCTTTTCTAACGAGCTCATCTCCCGTGATGAAGGTTTGCACTGCGACTTTGCCTGCTTGCTCTACAACAGTCACCTCGTTAACAAACTACCGGTAGAACGGGTAACTCAAATCATCACCGACGCTGTAGCCATTGAGAAAGAATTTGTCACCGATGCGCTCCCCGTTAAACTCATTGGTATGAATGCGGATTTAATGAATCAGTACATTGAATTTGTTGCCGACAGGCTTCTGGTAGAGCTCAACTGTCCTAAAGCGTACAATGCAGTCAATCCGTTTGACTTTATGGAAATGATCTCCTTGCAAGGCAAAACCAACTTCTTTGAGAAACGGGTAGGGGAGTATCAGAAAGCTGGCGTCATGAAGAAAGAGATCGATAAAGACACTGCAAAGTTTACCTTAGAAGCAGACTTCTAGCGTAAACAATCCATGATAGGTCACCCATCTATAGAAATTGCTCCACGATGCTCGTTGTAAAAAGAGACGGAAGATTAGAGTCAGTCAAGTTCGATAAGGTCACCGCTAGGATTGAGAAGCTTTGCTATGGGCTGAACATGGATTTCATCAATCCTGTAGACATTGCCAAGAAAGTGATTGCGGGTATCTATGACCGCGTTACCACTATAGCGCTTGACAACCTGGCTGCAGAAGTTACAGCGTCCATGACAAGTGCACATCCAGATTATGCCATTTTAGCGGCCAGGATTGCCATTTCTAATCTTCACAAGGTCACCAGCAAGTCCTTTGCCAATACCATGAAAAGGCTCTATACGTACATAGACCCCAAAACAGGAGAAAACGCTTCGTTAATTGCTAAAGAAGTGTACAGCGTTATCAAAGAGAATGCTGCCTTATTCGATAACACAGTCGATTATACACGTGACTTTAGCTATGACTACTTCGGTTTTAAAACCTTAGAACGTTCCTACCTCATGAAGCTTGATGGCAAAGTGGCCGAGCGCCCCCAGCACATGCTTATGCGGGTAGCAGTAGGCATTCACCAAGATGATATTGACGCCGCCATTGAGACTTACCACTTAATGTCTGAAAAGTGGTTTACACATGCGACACCCACGCTGTTCAATGCAGGGACGCCCAAGCCCCAGCTGTCTTCTTGCTTCTTACTAACCATGAAAGAGGATAGTATAGATGGCATCTACGACACGCTTAAACAATGTGCTCAGATATCTCAGTCAGCAGGAGGTATTGGACTAAGTATCCACAACATTCGGGCTACTGGGTCTTATATCAAAGGCACCAATGGGGTTTCCAATGGCATTGTGCCGATGCTCCGTAATTTTGATATGACGGCGCGCTATGTCGACCAAGGTGGCGGCAGACGCAAGGGTAGTTTTGCCATCTACCTGGAGCCGTGGCACGCTGATATCTCTGCTTTCTTAGACCTGAAGAAAAACCATGGCAAGGAGGAGCTGCGCGCACGCGATCTTTTTTATGCGCTATGGATTCCTGACCTGTTTATGCGGCGTGTAGAGCACAACGAAACTTGGTCTCTCTTTTGTCCCAAGGAGGCGCCTGGCCTAGCAGACTGCTACGGAGAATCGTTTGAAAAACTTTACCAAAGCTATGAACGCGAAGGCAGGGCCAGAAAGACAGTCAAGGCACAAGAACTTTGGTTTGAAATCTTAGAGGCACAGATTGAAACGGGCACACCGTATATGCTCTACAAAGACGCTGCCAACCGCAAGTCTAATCAACAAAATCTGGGCACCCTCAAATCCAGTAATCTATGCACAGAAATCCTAGAATATACTTCACCTGATGAGGTAGCTGTTTGTAACCTAGCTTCCATTGCTTTGCCGAGGTTTATTAATGAAGAAGGCTCGTTTGACCACCATAAATTGTACGACGTCACGTACAAAGTGACGAAAAACCTTAACAAAGTCATTGACATCAACTACTATCCCGTACCGGAAGCTCGCACCTCGAACCTTAGACACCGTCCCATCGGTATTGGGGTACAGGGCCTAGCAGACACTTTTTTGCGGTTGCGCATGCCCTTTGATGCACCTGAGGCCCGAGTCTTGAACACAGACATTTTTGAGACTATCTATTTCGCAGCGATGACTGCATCTAAAGACCTGGCCAAGGAGTGCGGGCCTTACGAAAGCTTTGCCGGTTCTCCGCTCTCCAAAGGTATTTTTCAGTTTGACATGTGGGGGGTAGTGCCTAGCTCTGGTCGGTGGGATTGGGAGCACCTTAGAGCAGAAGTACAAACACACGGAGCCCGCAATTCTTTGCTGGTAGCCCCCATGCCTACGGCTTCTACTTCACAAATACTGGGCAATAACGAGTGTTTTGAGCCTTACACCTCCAACATTTATACCAGAAGGGTGCTTTCTGGAGAGTTTATTGTGGTCAACAAACACTTGCTCAAAGACCTGATCGAGTTGGGCCTATGGAATGACCAGATGCAGAATGAACTTATTGTTGCTAATGGCTCTATACAGCACATGGAAAATATTCCTGCACACATCAAAGTACTCTACAGAACAGTTTGGGAGATTCCGCAAAAGGCCATACTTGACATGGCAGCGGACCGGGGGGCCTACATTTGTCAGAGTCAAAGCCTCAACATCCACATTCAGGAACCTAACTTTGGGAAACTCACTTCCATGCACTTCTACGCATGGAAAAAGGGCCTCAAGACCGGCATGTACTACCTTAGGGCCAAGGCTGCTGTAGATGCCATTAAGTTTACCGTGCAAAAGAAGCAACCACAAGAAATTGCTGCACCAGTATCCGAGACAGTTATCCAGCAGCAACAAGAGAACATACTTTGTGCCTTAAACGACCCTGATGATTGCATGGCTTGTGGAAGCTAAAATTACTAGGCTTTCACGTTCATAGATACTGATTTCCCCGCGGGTTTTATGTGCGTACCGAGACCATTTCAAAATGCTCCAAAATCCCCCTTTATGTACTTTAAACTGGGTAGATACCTTAGTTTTGCAACAGTCTCAGAGCATGAGTGTTGGTAAGAGAAGGCAATGACGTATTCTCGATAATACATCGAACTTGGGGGATACTGAAGTGTACATCATTGGGTTATTTAAACTTATTCTCGCAGGCTACGGAGTTATTCGTCACACGGCAAGTGCGCCTGCCCCAGCCACAATCTCAGAAATTTCGCGTGTAATGGCTGCCTGGCGTGTTCTGTTGTAAGTAAGCTTCAGCGTCTTGAGCAACTCTTCAGCATTGTCCGTGGCTTTGCTCATGGTCGTCATACGGGCACCATGCTCAGAGGCATTGGATTCTAGTTGGGCTTTGTAAAACTGAATTTGCAAGACACTTGGCACAAGTGCCTCCATTAAGGCTGCTTTGGAAGGTTCGTAAATGTAATCGTTTTGTGCTTCCTGGTTGGCGGTATCAGTAGCGGGTCTGATGATGGGTAGAAACTGCTCTACTATCGGTACCTGGGTAGCAGCACTCTGAAACGCATTATAGACCAATACGATCTGGTCATAGGTGTGCTGTAGAAAAGAATCCATTAGAAAATCGGCCACTGGGCTAGCGTGGTCAAAAGCTAGATGATGGGAGAGGGCCACATAGTCCGGAATGAGTCTCCAGGTTCTTTTTTCAAAAAAAGAAAAGGCTTTTCTACCAATCGGTAGTATTGTTATTTGTTCTGGAGCCAGGCCATATGCTAACGGTTGGATGTAGTTGAGCGTTTTTCTAAGAACTTTGGTGTTAAAAGAGCCACAAAGTCCTCTATCTGAAGTCATCACCACGAGCAGTAAATTTTTTGCCGGCCTTTCCTCTAGGTAGCGTTGGGCAAGCTGTTGGTCTGTACTAGCTGTCACATTTTTCAACATGGCAATAAGTTTCTCAGCATAAAGACGCATTTGCAGGACCTGCTGCTGCACTTTATTCAACCTGGCAGCAGCAACCATTTTCATGGCTTTGGTAATCTGCTGGGTAGAGGTAACCGAGTTGATCTGATTGACTACTTCTTTAATGTTGGGCATGAGAAAAGTGATGAATCTGGTTATCAAGAACCACCCTTGTTGGTTTGCTTAATATTGGCAAACAGCAGACACTGGTGCTTACTACTACGTTTTTTCTTGGTGGTATTTTTGCATTATAATCTTTGCTTCTGCAGCTAGTACCGCAGTTATCTCACCACTCCAATCGCCTGCCGCAATCTTATTTAAGGTGTCTTCATGTTGCGATTCCAAAAGCTCCATATACGTTTTTTCAAAGTCTTTTACATCAGCTTCTGAAACTTTATCTAAATACCCGTTGGTGGAGGCATACAGGGCAGCTATCTGCTGCTCAACGGGTGCTGGAGAATACTGGGCTTGTTTGAGCATCTCTTGGTTCTTACGCCCTCTATCAATCGTCCGCTGTGTAGCTACATCAAGGTCAGAACCAAACTTGGAAAAAGCTTCTAGCTCACGGAATTGTGCTTGGTCTAGCTTCAAGGTGCCAGCTACTTTTTTCATAGACTTAATTTGTGCGGCACCGCCCACACGAGACACGGAGATACCTATATTAATTGCGGGACGGATACCTGCATTGAACAAGCTGCTCTCTAAAAATATTTGGCCATCGGTGATCGAGATGACGTTGGTGGGCACATAAGCAGAGACATCGCCGGCCTGTGTTTCGATGATAGGCAAAGCTGTTAAAGAACCTCCGCCTTTTACCCTTCCTTGTAGCGAAGGTGGCAAATCATTCATTTTTTGGGCAATTGCGTCGTTGTTATTAATCTTAGCAGCTCTTTCTAAAAGTCTTGCATGCAAATAGAATACATCACCTGGGTAAGCTTCTCGGCCTGGGGGTCTTCTCAAGAGCAGAGAAACTTCTCTATAAGCCACCGCTTGCTTGGACAGATCGTCGTAGATGATTAGTGCTGGTTTTCCTGTATCCCTGAAGTACTCGCCAATAGTAGCCCCAGCAAAAGGTGCATAAAATTGCAGTGCAGCAGGGTCTGCAGCAGTGGCAGCCACAACCACTGTATATTCCATGGCACCGTGCTTTTCTAAGGTAGCTACCACGCTGGCCACGTTAGAGGCTTTTTGTCCTATAGCCACATAAATGCAGTAAACAGGTGCTCCCTGTTCAAAGAAGGAGCGCTGATTGATGATTGTATCCAGTGCTATCGTTGTTTTTCCTGTTTGCCGATCACCAATAATAAGCTCTCTTTGCCCTCTTCCAATGGGAATCATGGCATCAATGGCTTTAATACCTGTTTGTAGCGGTTCATTAACGGGCTGACGATAGATGACACCAGGTGCTTTCCTTTCTAGTGGCATCTCAAATAATTCTCCTTCAATGGGACCATGTCCATCAATGGGTTCACCCAAGGTGTTCACGACACGGCCTAGTAATCCATCTCCTACGTTAATGGCGCCTATGCGTTTCGTCCTTTTCACAGTATCCCCTTCCTTAATCTCTTGGGTACTGCCGAGAACTACGGCACCTACGTTGTCTTCTTCTAGGTTGAGTGCAAGGCCTTTGCGGCCATTTTCGAATTCTATCAGCTCACCGGCTTGTACTTTTGTTAGTCCATAAATACGGACTACACCGTCTCCTACTTGCAGTACAGTGCCTACCTCTTCTAGGTCAATTGCTGTCTTCAGGCCAGCAAGCTGCTCTCTAAGTATGGCAGTTACTTCGTCAGGTCGTATACTCATTTAGCGATATAGTAATTTGGTGATTCAACGCATCGGATGCTCACGGCATCATTTTGTTAGTATCCCTCTGTCACACAGTTCATTTTCAACGTGAGTAGCTTTTTGCGCAAGCTCTGGTCAAGGCGTTTGTCTTCTACCCGTAGTATATATCCTCCTATCAGGGCGGGGTCGATGTCTTGCTCGAGTATCACATGTTGGCAAGGGACAATTTGTTGTACAATCTGCTGCAACTGTAAGATGAGCTGATCAGACAGCGGGAATGTGGTGATTACTTGAGCCGTTTTAATGCCTCGGTGCTGGTTATACTGGGCTAGAAAAGCTTGGGCCATAGCAGGTAGTAGTGCCTCCCTGTGCTTTTGGGTGACCATAGCAAGAAAGCTGAGCGTAAGATCATGTACCTCATGGAAAATGGCTTGAAGCACTGCTATTTTTTTGTCATCCTTGATCACAGGGCTTTTAAGTGTAGTCACCAGGCATTGGTTGGCAGCACATACCTGATCAAAATAGAGCATATCCGTATATATAGACTCTATAATATTTCTTTCTACCGCCAGCTGGAGTAGGGCTTTTGCATACCTAGAGGAAATACTATTCATTTTATGACTTGACCTCATTGCTTGTTTTGCGACCTGATAACGACAAGCAATGCACTGACCCTATTGTGCCATATACACCACCGCCAGTAGGCCATTGATTAATTCTAAGAATTGTACTTAGCCCCAATGGGTTTCTTCGATGAGCCGCTGTACCAACTTTTCTTGTGTGTGCTGCTGTTTCAGCTCGTTTTGTAGCAATGTCTCAGCAATTTGTATAGATAGTGTGGCTACCCTATTTCTAAGCATGCCCAGGGCAGCTTCTTGCTCTCTTTCTAGGAGGGCCCTGGTCTGATCGGTCATTTTTTTGCACTCCTGCTCTGCTTCTACTTTTGCTTCTTCAATGATGACCTTTTTGGCTTCTAGCGCTTCTGCAATGATCCTTGTTCGTTCTGTCTGGGCTATTTTGAGCAGTACTTCTTGATCAGCTTGTACTCGCGCGACCATCTCTTTGGCCACTTCTGCGGCTTGTAATGCTGCTTCAATATACTCCTCACGTTCCTCAATCGCATGAAGGATCGGCTTCCAAGCAAACTTTCCTAGGATTAGCAACACGACAAGTAGCGTCACTGTCTGCCAAAAAAAAAGTCCGAAGTCAGGCGTTATTAAATTCATGAACGATCATACTTGATGAAAACGTGCTGGACATCCCAGTCACCACTTGCGGCGAAAAGACTACTTAGTAGCAATCAACAGACAGACCAAAACGCCAAACAAGGCAAGACCTTCGATCAAGGCAGCAGCAATGATCATGGCTGTTTGCACTTTACTACTGGCTTCTGGCTGTCTGGCGATGGCTTCCATGGCAGCAGCTCCTATTTTACCAATGCCAAAGGCAGCGCCTAGGGTAACGACCCCGGCACCCATTCCTGCACCTAAAAGTGCTAAACTTGCATCTAGAAATAACATCGTTGTCAACATAAGCGGTCTATTTAGGGATTATACAAATACAAAAAATTCTTAACCGCTTACCTCCTCTTGTGCATGGCTTCCTACGGCCGCACCCAAATAGATGGCCGAGAGCAGCGTAAATATATAGGCTTGGAGGAAAGCGACAAGCAGCTTGAGCAAAAACATAAAGGCACCAAAAGGAACACTGATGACCCCTACCCATGTGTTCTTTAAAGTAAATATGAGGCCAATGATACTGAGCAAAATAATATGGCCTGCGGTGATGTTCGCAAATAGCCTAATCATGAGTGCAAAAGGTTTGGTGAAGAGGCCAAGCAGCTCTACAGGCACCATGATAGGAGTAAGCCATCGAGGCACACCAGGTGTGTTGAACACATGGTCCCAGTAATGTTGGTTGCCACTGAGGTTAGTAATCACAAAAGTGAACAAGGCAAGTACCAAAGCAATAGAGATATTGCCTGTGACATTAGCAGCACCGGGAAGCAGTCCGAGCAGGTTATTGAGCCAGATAAAAAAGAACATACTGAGCAGATAAGGCATGAACCGCTTATAATTTTTCTTGCCAATGTTGGGCATGGCTATTTCGTCTCTTACAAAGCAAATGAGAAGTTCCAACAATGCCCAGAAGCCATGGGGCGCTGCTTTTGGCTTGCGTTGGTAGTGTCGGGCAGCAATTAGAAAAGTAGCTAGCAGGATCAATACACTGATCAACATGGCAGCTATGTTCTTGGTAAGGGATAGGTCATACACAACACGGTCTTGGTCTAGCGCAACAATCTTTTCGCTATCACTGAGTAGATAGCCTTGATAGGGAACACGTTGGTGGTGTGCATCTGTAAAATGGCTAGAGGAGAATATTTCTAACCCTTTGTCTGGAGAGTAAATGATCACAGGTAGAGGGAGCGTGATATGAGCATTGCCGATGGTCACAAAGTGCCACTCGTGTGCATCCTTGACGTGGTGCATGATGAAATCTTCTTTGTTGGGAGCTTTCTCTGCCCATGCTCGAGGGGGGGGGAGCAACGCCATGAAGAGGACGAAACCGAAACTGTAAATAGCATTTTTCACCGTGGCATAAAAATATTCGTGGAGAATCATCTAAAACATTGTTGAATTTTGCTGCCAATAATACGGCTGTAGGCTTCTACCATGGCAACTTATTGGCCTGCTCAGAACAGAAGCCAAATTACCCAATGCATACGGCATTTCAAATCCTAGTGAGGAATTCTGTGTTAATGTACAACCAAGAAGGAATGAGCGGATAGCTAAAAGAAACCGCCACCGCAGAATGATCATAAACCCTAACCGCACTCATGGGGGTGCATATGCAGCACGTCAAAGCTTCTGTGTTTAAGTTCTTCGGCAGCCTCACTGAGGCCCAA
>DCSL01000070.1 GCA_002325615.1 Amoebophilaceae bacterium UBA1467 | reverse complement strand
GGAACCACCAAGCAAGAAACCACAGAGCCAGGAAGGACCTTTCAAGTGTCTTACCCCCAAAGAGATCAAAGCACATCTAGATCAATACGTAATAGGCCAAGACGAAGCAAAAAAAGTTCTCTCAGTGGCTGTTTACAATCATTACAAAAGGCTCACACAACCTACAGAAGGTGATGACGTATTGATAGAGAAGTCTAATATCATTCTAGTAGGGGAGACAGGAACTGGTAAAACTTACCTGGCGCGTACATTGGCGCGGAACATTCTTCAAGTACCATTTTGTATTGTAGATGCTACTGTGCTGACTGAAGCAGGTTATGTAGGCGAAGATGTAGAGAGTATTCTCACCCGCCTGCTGCAAGCAGCTAATTATGATGTAGCCGCTGCGGAGAAGGGCATTGTCTACGTGGATGAGATCGATAAGATTGCTCGCAAAGGTGATAATCCCTCCATTACCCGTGACGTTAGTGGGGAAGGCGTACAACAAGCCTTGCTCAAATTGTTAGAAGGCACTATCGTCAATGTTCCTCCTCAAGGTGGTAGGAAACATCCCGATCAGAAGATGATTCAAGTGAATACAGAACATATCTTGTTTATATGTGGTGGGGCTTTTGGTGGCATTGAAAAAATTATCGGCAAAAGGATCAACACCGGGCAACTTGGTTTTACTACATCCAGTACCAAAGAACAGCGCGTTGGGGAAAATAAACTACTGCAGTACATCGCAGCGCCCGACCTAAAAGCATATGGGTTTATTCCTGAGCTCCTAGGCAGGCTACCCATTGTCAGCCACCTTACCCCCCTAGACGCTACTGCTTTGGGAAGGATACTTACGGAACCTAAGAATGCTTTGACCAAGCAGTACAAGAAGTTGTTTGAGATGGAGGGAGTAGAGCTGAAATTTACAGACGATACAATAGACTATATTGTACAAAAGGCATTAGAACTTAAGCTAGGTGCTAGGGGCTTGCGTGCTATATGTGAAGCGATTGTCATGGATGCTATGTTTGAAATTCCTTCTCAAAAGAAAATGAAGAAGATGGTGTTAAATAAAGCTTATGCCATGGAAAAACTTGGTAAGTCAAAACTAGCCATACTAAAAGTTGCCTAGCTTTTTCTTGAGGAAAACACGCTCAGTATGTCTCTTGAGGGAATAGATGACACGCTTGCTAGTTCTCGATGGTTTAGCCCGTGAAGAGTTGTTAAATGATGACCTCCTATCCCTTTAGACTTCATCCCACTTAGGATTCTGACTCTGCATACTCCTGGAATAATTTTTGTCAAGAAGTTGTTACACTCAGCGCTGAGGGTTATGAGCTATGTCAAGGAGTTATTTGGGGTATTCCCCCCTATGCCTTTGGAGAAAATAGAACCATCGTGGAGGAGAAAACACAAGAATACGTCACTATTGACCAGTCTCTTAAAGATAAATTCTCATGCATAACTCCGTAAAGAAATTGCTTTTTTTATGGCTTACGCTGCTTTCTAGTCACGTATCTTTTGCACAAAAACGTTTTTCGTTCAGGAACTTGCTGAACCGGGTACATACCAATGTATCCGTGGGCTATGGGTGCAGCTGGTATTCCCATCAAGTGGTCCAGGAATCCGGAGACTTGGGTGGAGCATCTATTGTATTCAAAGAGGGGGATCAATTCTACATCAACACAGGTGAGTCAGGAGGAGTTTACCTAATTCAGTGGTTTGATGGCCCCTATGTCCGCATGAACTCTTACGCTGATTTGAAAAATTGCCCAGGTCATAAAAAAGTGCTTACTCACGTAAAGTTTAAAGGGATAGGCAGTACACTACCTATTTCGCTGAGTAGTCATGTAGACCTCTGGGGAAAAATGAGACTAGGCCTTGGTGGAGCACTTTTTATCAATACACTTGAGAATCTAGCGCATGAAGAGGAAAATACAGACAAGAAATTAGGCAGTTATACACCTCTGCGAAATAGGCATTGCCATGTACGTCCGTTTGCTATTCTTGGGTTTAAGTTTGTTGAAAATTCGACCCTGTCGGTACTTCTCGATACCCACCTTGGATTTGACTTTATATATCCTTCTTCCGAGTGGAAGTGTATAGACTACTTTAATTGGGGGGTAAAAAACATAGGGATAACCATTGAAAGAAATATATCAGAATATTTGAGGCTGTTTGGAAGGATTTCGTATGAAAGGTCCAACCTTATGGATGTCCTTGATCATACAAACACAGCAATAGTGCTAGAGCGAGAAAGCGTTCTCTTACAGCTTGGTTTCAGCGTCAATTGTCCTGAAATTCCCCGATGTTCATTACCTGGCTGTGCGGTGGAGAGAAAGCATAAGCATGTTGGGGAAACTTACCGTGGTGCATCCATTTTTACTGGTAGAGACGCACAAGGGCGGAGACTGTACGAGAAGTAACATGGCCGAGGAAATAGCCTAGTGAGTCTGAACATATTAACGACATTGTTCCCAGAATACTCACCATGAAAGGGTTGAAGCTGCGGTTGCCTTTTGCTGTTTTATACACATTTTAATTATATTGCCCGCAAAACGGGATTTCCATCACTAAAAACTTAGAATATGGACCATTACGAAAAACTAAAACAGTTAGTCCTCGACACCGAAGACGACTTCGTTAAATTTTATGAAAAAGAAAACAATGCTGCGGGCACCCGGATCAGAAAATGCATGCAAGACCTCAAGGTATTGGCTCAAGAGATCAGAACGCATGTCCAAAACATAAAAAACAAAAACAGCAAGCAAGAATAATCCGAAAAAACAACACACTTTAGAGTTAGAAGAGGAAGCGTATAATACTTCCTCTTTTTTTATTCTATATCCCCTTGCAAGACAGCAGCCTGTATTTTTTGAGCAAGTGATGCAGGTGCCGTGACAAGCGGTAGCCTAACATGGTTTTTGCAAATTCCCAATGCAGCTAGCAGTTGCTTGGTGCCTACAGGGTTGCCTGCCTGGCCAATCAGTCTGTCTATCGGAAGCAATGCCCAGACATGGGGTCGTGCTGCTGCATCATCGCCTTGTAGTGCAAGGTCGACCACATGGTTCACTGTTCTAGGAAATCCATTGGCTACAGTGCTGATGACCCCTACAGCCCCTATAGCAATCATAGGAAGTGTTAGCATGTCATCACCTGAAATGATTAAAAAATCACTGTGCTTTCTTTTAACAATCTCCATACACTGCAGCAAGTCGCCAGAAGCTTCTTTAATGCCTATGATGTTGGGATGCTTGCTGAGCCGCAAGGTCGTCGCTGCTGCCATGTTGGTACCCGTTCTGGAAGGGATGTTGTAAAGTAGGATAGGCACAGGGCACGCTTCTGCTATGGCCTTGTAATGCTGATAGATTCCTTCCTGAGAGGGCTTATTGTAATAAGGGCTTGCTGAAAGCACGGCATCAATTCCTTGAAAAGGAGTGTTTTTGATTGTGTTGATGACCTCATGGGTGTTATTGCCTCCTATGCCACAGACGATGGGCAGGTTATTAGTATTGTGGGCATGGACAAAAGATAAGATTGTTTTTTTTTCCTCAGGCGTTGTTGTAGCAGCTTCGCCTGTGGTGCCGTGTACAACAAGGTAGCGGACTTTGCTGTCGGCGATGTGATCCAAAAGCTTTTGAAGCCCCTGGAAGTCAACATTGAGTTTTTCGTCAAAAGGAGTGACGAGCGCTACACCAGTGCCTATGAATTTTTTTGTCATGGTGCTTTTAGTAGCTGGGTATAATGTACCATCTGTGCTGTTAAATCCTTGATATTGTTGCTATCAGGTTGCTTATCAAATGTAACCATCATCTCGAACAGGCTGGTACGTACAGTGTCATAGTAACCTACTCTGCATTTGGCTTGAGACTTGGCCAGGAGGTAGTCAAGCACGGGACAGCCCACCAGGTCTACCTGGAATAAGTAGTCAAAAGGAGTGTTGATGAAGGCTTGGGCTTGTGGGTTGGTAATGGTCCCCCAGAATCGCAGATCGCGGCGAGTGATGGTAGGAAAAGCTAGGTTGGTAGGTTGCATGGGTGCTGTTGCATAACACAGTCCGGCCACTTGTTTACCTAGCTTGTTGAGCTGACTTGCCAAATGGCATGCGGCCTCGTGCTTTTGTGGGTTATCAGCACTGTATAGAATGCCCATGTTTTGGGCTTGTTGGAACCCTACACTGGTGCGTACTATACGGCCGGTCTTGATGAGCCTCTTGGTGTAAAGCGTAAGTATTTTCTCTTTGATGCGTGACATTACAGTCCTATCATATGGATGATTTCCTCTTCAGAAAGCACTGGGACATCCATTACCTGCGCAGCAGCTAATTTAGCAGACCCCGCTTTGTTACCCGCCCCAAGATAGTCCACATTTTTAGACACAGTCGTGAGGAGTTTCCCGCCGTAGCGTTTGATGTATGTTTTTAGTGTTTCGCGTTCTAGGCGCTGAAAATTACCAGAAATCACAAAATTTTTTCCTGTAACGGACTTTTTTTCAGTAGTAGTGGTTGTTGTTGCCACATTGAATCGCAAACCCGCGTGTTTGAGCGCTGTAATCAGCTTCAGATTATCTGCGTTCTGAAAGTAAGCTTTTACACTATGGGCAATTTTTTCACCCACTTCAGGAACCAAAGTAATAT
>DCSL01000049.1:1450-3780 GCA_002325615.1 Amoebophilaceae bacterium UBA1467 | reverse complement strand
TTGAGCAAGTGTCTTTAGCGGCAAGTTGAGGGCGAGGTCTAGAAAAGTGCTGCTGTTGACTTTAAAGCCAAAGGTATAAGCCAAAAGTTGATAAGCGGTTGCTTCCCATCCATCTTTGTTATCTTCCAAAAGCCGGTAGACCAGGTTGTTTTTATGCGTCAGGCGCTGGAAGAGTGCCTTATCTAACATAGAAGCCTTAAGGAGGTCTGTCACCTGAGGAAGTTGCTTGGCACAGGGAATAGCAGCGTCGTTGTGCATGATCTTTTGGTATTGCTGGTGTAATTGAGGGGCAACTCTGTCTTTTAAAACTAGGGTAGGCATGAGCGTACCATCTTGCTGCTGAATGTCTTTATCATGGTTCCAGACCACGTGCAAGATGACATTGTCGTAGGCCTTGTCGGTTTGATGTTGGTGGGTGTACCAGTCTGAGGCATTGATGTGCATCTCTATATGGCCATACCAGGTGACATCATTGATGACAACACTACCTTTGAGGAAGTCTGGCCCTGCGTGGTCATTGCGTGTGCCAGGATGGGAGATGCTCAGTGATTCGCCTTGACAAGTGGTGAGGGATTTTTTGTCAAAGTATTGAAGCTTCCAGACATAGTAGAGGAAATCTTCTTGCATGGTTGGTCGCCTTTGTGGGTTGTCGGGGTCTTGTGTGCTTTATCTCACCGCATATCAATGACTTCGACCCCTTTATGCGCTTCAGCATTAAAGCTAAAAAATGCTTTGTCAAACTTTAGATCGTACTCAAAATTTGTAATGAAGAAACTGTATCGGCTCTGGTTGTTGTCGGTCACTTGTGCGCATTCGATGTGTTTTGTAGCACGCTCTACTGTGATTCTTACCTTGGATAGGGAATTTTCTACGTCTTTGGCAAGTAATTCTACACTGTCATAGACATGCCCATTTTCCTGATGGGTATCAAAACGGCAAAGCGTGTAGTCTCGTCGATAATTAGCAAAAATAGTCCAAGGTGTTACAGCTTTTTGTTCAGGGTCGTGATCCGTGATTTGCACTTCATTAGCATCTTTCAGGTAGGTCCATACTGTTTGGCCGTTGCTGACTACTTCTTGTCCGTCTATGGTGAGGCGATACTGATTGCCCTGGACAGTGATTTTCCCTTCCAATGTTGCTTCTAGCTCACCCTGAGGTGATCGGCTGCTATACGTAAAGGTTGCCTGAAAGCTGCGTTGACTGATGCTGTCAAGTAGTGCAAAAGCCGCTTCTTGGTGCTGCGCTATGCCGGGATTGAAAGGGGCACTCAGGAGAAATAAGAGACAGTATTTTTGTATTCTGTAGTATCGCATTTTACTATTGGACCGAGCCAACGCTTATGGAAGTCGTGTGCTCCCTACTTATTAGTTATTACCCAATGTCTATCTTATCGCTGTCATATATTTTCTTCCATTCCTTTGAGCATTTGCTCTAGGCTGTACGTGTCTGGTACTAATACTTCGCGTGCTTTACTACCTTCGAAAGGCCCTACGATGCCTGCTGCTTCGAGCTGATCGATGAGTCTTCCTGCACGGTTATAGCCTAGCTTCAGCTTTCTTTGAATCAGAGAAGTACTGCCTTGCTGATGGGCTACTACCAGGCGTGCCGCTTCTTCAAACATCAGGTCTTTTTCTCCTAGGTCTATGTCATATTGCTCTGCTCGATCCTCCTCGTAAGCAGGCAATAAATAAGCAGACGCATAGCCTCGTTGCGAGCCTATGTAATCGCAAATACATTCTACTTCCTCTGTGTCTAAAAAAGGACATTGAAGTCGAATAATCTCTGAGTTCATGGAAATAAGCATGTCACCCCGCCCCACAAGCTGCTCTGCCCCACCCGCATCCAAGATAGTCCTGGAATCGATCCGAGAAGTTACTTTATAGGATATCCTCACAGGGAAGTTCGCCTTGATGATACCTGTGATCACATTGACAGAAGGCCGTTGGGTGGCCAGTACTAGGTGGATGCCGATGGCCCGGGCCAGCTGTGCCAGCCTGGCAATGGGGGCTTCAATTTCTTTGCCAGCTGTCATCATCATATCAGCAAACTCGTCAATGACTAGCACAATATAGGGCAAGAAATGATGCCCCTTTTCTGGATTGAGCCTGCGCCGTACAAACCGCTCGTTATATTCCTTGATATTTCTGACACCAGCTTCCTTGAGCAATTCATAGCGTTGGTCCATCTCTAGGCACAGAGAATTGAGTGTATGAATAACTTTTTTGGTTTCTGTAATGATGGGTTCTTCATCACCCGGCAGCTTGGCTAGAAAGTGGCGCTCTAGTTTGTTATACAAAGAAAGTTCTACCTTTTTGGGATCTACCAGTACA
>DCSL01000049.1:0-1409 GCA_002325615.1 Amoebophilaceae bacterium UBA1467 | reverse complement strand
GTGAAGGATGTTTTTTGTAGATCAGTGAGGCAAGAACTACGTTGAGTCCTACGGATTTTCCCTGTCCAGTAGCCCCTGCAATCAGTAAGTGGGGCATGCGGGCCAAGTCTGCCATAAACGTCTCATTAGCTATAGTCCTGCCCATGATGATGGGTAGCTCCATGTTACTTTTGATGAATTTCTCTGTCGCAAGTATGGACCTCAGAGGCACCATCTCTCTGTTTTTATTAGGCACTTCAATGCCAATAGTGCCTTTGCCAGGAATAGGTGCAATAATTCGGATACCCAGTGCGGATAGGCTCAACGCAATGTCATCTTCTAGGTTTTTGATCTTGGATATTTTAATGCCTGCTTCCGGCACAATCTCATAAAGCGTCACTGTAGGGCCAATAGTCGCTTTGATGCTGGAGATGCCGATCTTAAAGTTGGTCAGCGTTTCTACAATCTTGTTTTTGTTTTGGGCAAGTTCCTCGTTACTCACTGATATCCCAGTCTGATGGTGTTCGTCCAACAGGTTAATGGTTGGGTATTGGTACGAGGACAAGTCTAGCGTGGAGTCATAGTTTTCTAAATGGTCTGTACACAACTCTTCGGGCTTATTATGTGCTACTGTGAAGCTGGGTGCTGCCTCATGTTGTGGATGGGATGTTTCTTGTGGCGCTAGCGTCTCTGCTACTTCCAGGGCTATCGTTTGGGCTGTATCAAAGATAGCATTTTGCGGGGCTTGGTCATTGTCTACATCATCATATGAGGTAGCTTCGGTAGTTCTTGCTAACAAAGCAGTAGGCCACCTCTTCTTCATGGGCTTGGTCAGTTGTGACAGCGCAGTAATATTGAAGAAGCAGACTAAAAAGATGAGCAGTGAGGTGAGTAGTAAGAGCAACGTGCCCCATCCTAATAGACTATCAAACAAAATGCCCAGTTCAAAGCCTACTCCCCCCAGCAGCATTTCTAAGATTTCTGTTTGAGGGCAGATCAGGTCTGCATAACCTAACGCCACGTTTAGCCAGAGAATGCTGAAAATAGCTCCTGCAGTAGTTTTTTTAAGGCTAATACCTGCCCAACTCCTGCCATACACGAGGCGATGGCCTAGCAAGTAGACAGAGGGTAGCAGCAGAAAGGCAGTAATGCCTAACCATCGGAAGATGAAATAATAGCCGCATAGGGCGCCAACAAGGCCCAGCCAGTTGCGAATTGCTGTCCCTGATACTTTGATGCCCAATGCGTGTGCTGCTCCAATGATACTCTGGTCGGCCTTGCCATGAAAGAGATGCGCCACAAAAGCAGCGAACAAAAACAGGCTAAGTCCTTGCAAGAAGAGGCCTACTGCAATGCTAAAACGTTTGTCGATCGAAAAAGTGCCTACAGCGAAAAATTTTCGCTTCTTTTTGGGGCCATTCCCCCTGTCC
>DCSL01000069.1:14806-21375 GCA_002325615.1 Amoebophilaceae bacterium UBA1467 | reverse complement strand
TCCTGTGTTGCCCAAGACCATGACGACTTTCTTATCAGTGGCGAACGCCGCCTTCTCCTCCCCTAACTGGGCACAGTGATTCAGTAGTGTGATGCTTTGTGTGGTACTGAGCTTTCTGTTAGGGTCCGCCAACTTCATGTCTAGGAGTTCCTGAGGACTTTCTTCCATTCCTAATTGATGTGATCGGCCGCAGCTACCAAGTAAAATAGTCCCTAGGAATAGCAGCATTAAATGCCCTATTAATTTTCCAGATTGTGAATAAGTTGTATACATATGCAATGGAGTTGATAGCGTTTTGTTGCAATAAGTGTAGTAATACTATATCAAATAGTCAAGAATTATGCACAAAAACTTATAACAGAATATCTAATTTTTTACAATTTCTTCTAAAACTTATCTTCCAACTTCATTTGTCATGATGAGAATGTGGTGCTTTTATAAGTGTGGGGGTTCAAATCCCCCCTTGTGCACAAAATTTACTTACTAGGGGTGATTAGCTCAGTTGGTTGAGGGCGTCCCGTTGACATCGGGGAGGTCGCTGGTTCGAATCCAGTATCACCCACCGAACCTATTCTCAGTCAGGTGAAATCTGCTTGTTCTGTTGGATCTCCTTACACTGAATTACTCATGAAAATAAGAAGAGTATGGCGTTAGGGTGGCTGTTGCATAAGTAGGGGTAATCAAGTTACTTGTATGGTGGCAGAGGAATGCTAAAGAGTACTTCTTTTGTTCCTGTATTGTTAATTTTTACTCGGTCAGATCCATTAAACGGATCTTGGTACCACTTCGGTGTTCTGTATGTGGCAGCCGCCAATTGTGCTATACTGACCCTTTTGTCAGTTCCCATACCACAATACCCATGCTCACCGATACATTCAGCGAGTGCTTAACGCCATGCTGAGGAATTTCTAGACACGTGTCACATACAGACAATACTGTTTCTTGAATACCAAATACTTCGTGGCCAAACACAATTGCATACTTCTGCAGGGCGGAACACGTAAACTTGTGTAATGCCTGACTAGCATCTGTCTGCTCTACAGCAACGATGATATAACCTGTCGTTTTTAAGTGTTTGACGACCGCTAGTGTTTCCTGTGCCTGCTCCCAGGCAACGTGTTCCTCAGCCCCCAGGGCTGTTTTATGAATCTCTCGGTGAGGTGGCGTGGCTGTAATGCCGCACAAATAGAGCTTCTCTAGCAAAAAGGCATCGGCAATACGAAAAGCTGCGCCTACATTATGCATGCTCCGCACATTGTCTAGTACCATCACCAAAGGTGTCTTTTTGCTAACTTGGAACGATTCGGGCGACAAGCGCGGTAGTTCATGAATTTTTAGTTTTCTCATGGTCCTTGATGCATCGCTGGCAGCAGCAGTGCAAAGTTAGTTGTCTCAGTAGTAGGCTACAACGTACATTCATGGCCTGCGGAAGCACCTGAAGCAATTGGGGATACTGCCGATCACTATAGCAACACGATCTTCATGAAGCACCAGTCCAAAACAAACACCCAGCGAAAGTCTGCAGTTGAGAGCCAGGAGACCCCTTTGATGAAACAGTACAACCAGGTCAAGGCCAAATATCCTGGTGCTTTGTTGCTTTTTAGGGTTGGCGACTTTTATGAGACTTTTGGTGAGGACGCCATCAAGACCAGCAAAATTCTAGGCATTGTCTTGACCAAGAGATCCAACGGTGGTGCAGCAGCGGTTGAGCTAGCTGGCTTCCCGCACCATGCCCTGGATACCTATCTTCCCAAACTCATCAAAGCAGGTCAGCGTGTCGCCATTTGTGACCAGCTTGAAGATCCTAAGCTGGCCAAAGGCATTGTTAAGCGGGGTGTGACCGAACTAGTCACACCTGGCCTTGCTTTTAACGACCAGGTTTTAGACCAGAAGTACAACAACTATTTGGCATCGCTGTATTTTGATAAGGATGAGCTGGGCATCGCTTTTTTGGACGTGTCCACAGGTGAATTTCTGGTAGCCCAAGGGGCGACTTCCTATGTGGATAAGCTTGTCCAGAGTTTCAAGCCGTCAGAGATTATTTTGAGTAAAAATCAGAAAAAAGACTTTCAGGCGCTTTTCAAAGACCAGTACAATAACCATTGTCTGGAGGAGTGGGTCTATCACTTTGATTACGCCTATGAAATGCTCAACGAGCATTTTGGTACTTCCTCGCTCAAAGGCTTCGGTATTGAGAAGTTACCCGCCGGCATCATTGCTGCAGGCGCTGTGTTGCGGTACTTAGAGGAAACAGAGCACAAAAACATAAAGCACATTGCCTCCATTGCCAGGATTGAAGAAGAGAAATATGTATGGCTAGACAGGTTTACTATCAGGAACCTAGAGTTACTTGAGCCCCAACAAGAAGAAGGTGTGTCCCTTATTCATGTGCTTGACAAGACCGTAACACCCATGGGTGCGCGTTTGATGAAGAAGTGGGTGGTGTTGCCGCTCAAGGATATCCATGCTATTCATAGGCGGCTTGATACTGTAGAAGTACTGGTAAAAGACCCTACGCTATGGCAAAACATTTTGCAGGCACTGAAGCAGATCGGTGACTTGGAGCGACTTATTTCTAAAGTTTCTGTAAGCAGGGTCAACCCCAGAGAGCTGTTGGCTCTGAAGAAGTCTCTCCAACAAATAGCGCCGATCCAGCGCCAGCTTCAGTCCAGTGCTCATGAGCTGCTACGTAAGCTAAGCGAACAATTGCACCGGTGCGATTACTTGTTAGAAAAGATTGAGAAGACGCTCCAGGAAAACCCGCCCCTAGTCACCAACCAAGGTGGCTTGATCAGGACGGGTCTCCACGAGGAGCTCGATACGCTGAGAGAAATTGCCCATACAGGCAAAGACTATCTCATTCAAATACAGCAAAAGGAAAGTAAGCAAACTGGTATCCCCTCCTTAAAAGTCGCCTATAACAAAGTCTTTGGCTATTATCTGGAAGTAACCCATACCCACCAAGACAAGGTGCCTACCAACTGGATTCGTAAGCAAACCTTGGTGAACGCGGAGCGCTACGTCACAGAAGAGCTGAAGCATTATGAAGAAAAGATTGTTCATGCAGAAGAAAAGCTTACTGTATTAGAGCAAAAGCTCTACCAGGAACTGGTCAGCAGTGCAGCGGAATTTGTGCCACAGATTCAACAGAATGCTCGTGTGCTCGCGCAGCTAGACTGCTACCTTTCCTTTGCTCAGGAGGCTAGAAAGCAGCATTACACCAAGCCTATGGTCAACGAAAGCAAGACTATCAACATTCGAGCAGGCCGGCATCCTGTCATTGAACAGCAACTTCCTCTCGACGAAAGCTATGTCCCTAATGACATTTATATAGACAATGAAACACAACAAATTATCATCATCACAGGTCCGAACATGGCCGGAAAGTCAGCCCTGCTCCGACAAGTTGCCTTGATTGTACTCATGGCACAGATAGGCGCTTTCGTACCCGCTGCAAGCGCTTCTATTGGCTTGGTGGATAAAGTTTTTACTCGTGTAGGTGCTTCCGATAACCTTGCTAAGGGCGAGTCTACCTTTATGATGGAAATGACCGAGACAGCTAGTATCATGCATAACCTGAGCGACCGAAGCTTGGTGCTCATGGATGAGATTGGTCGTGGTACCAGCACCTATGATGGCATATCTATTGCCTGGTCCATCGTAGAGTACTTACATAACCACCCCAGGTACCGTGCCAAGACACTTTTTGCGACCCATTACCATGAGCTCACTCGACTGTCTGATGGATTAGTAAGGGTCAGGAACTTTAACGTGACTGTCAAGGAGGTAAACAAAAAAGTGATTTTCTTGCGTCAACTTAGAGAAGGAGGTAGTGCGCACAGTTTTGGTATTCATGTGGCCCAAATGGCAGGCATGCCCGCACAAGTGGTTCACCGTGCCAATGAGCTCATGCACCACCTAGCACAAGATAAATCGTGCCAACAGCACCAGGAAAAAATACAGAACATTCCTGCAAATAGCTACCAACTATCTTTCTTTGAAGTAGATCCCACTTTTGCTAAAATCAAGTCGCTTCTCAGTGGTCTCGATGTCAATGTTACTTCGCCTGTAGAAGCGTTACTTAAACTCAGTGAGCTTAAAGCCCTGCTCGCTAAAAACCTATGAGGTCCTGGTAATTACTCATGTCTTGCCCTGATTATGGATGGTATCTTCTGCCTTCTACTCATGCATAACAAGCGATACTTTTTCCGATGCTTGAAAATCCTGCCATCTTTCTTAAATTTGGACTAATTCGTAGGCTCTTTACATGCTGGCGAGCACAATGCGAGAATAGCTCAGTTGGTAGAGCACGACCTTGCCAAGGTCGGGGTCGCGGGTTCGAGTCCCGTTTCTCGCTCCACTCGCTTGTTGATTGAGTGCACCAAGACTGGTTAGTGGCATCAGATGGTATTTTTCTGGCTCAAAATCCTTACAGAGACAGGTATTGTTAGTGAAGTAAGCACAAGAGCTAGTTTACACTAGCCGTAAAACCACTAAGAATAGCCTGAAGCCTAAATAATAAGCGTTCTCCCAAAGTATTCGATCATTCAATGAACTTTGCCAGGGTGGTGGAATTGGTAGACACGCAAGACTTAAAATCTTGTGAGCAGCTGCTCGTGCGGGTTCAAGTCCCGCCCCTGGTACTATGAGCAACCTCTTGTCAATGTGCCAATGTCTTGGTTGCTTGTACAAAGCTTACAAACAACGGATGTGGATGGAGGGGAGTACTTTTAAGCTCAGGGTGAAACTGAGTACCTACAAACCAAGGGTGGTTTGCCAATTCTATAATCTCTACGAGTCCAGTTTCAGGATGAACACCGGTAATCAACATGCCAGCGTTTTCAAAATCCTTCAAATACTTTTCATTAAACTCATAGCGATGGCGGTGTCGTTCTGAGATGAGTGTGCTTCTATAACTTTCGGCCGCTTTGCTGCCTGGTGTAAGTTGGCAATTTTGTGCCCCCAAACGCATACTGCCTCCTTTCTGTGCCACGTTTTGTTGCGTATCTGTCAAGGTAATAACAGGATAAGGTGTTTGAGGGAAATGCTCTGTAGAGGCTGCTTCTTGCCATCCCAGTACATTCCTTGCAAATTCTACCACGGCGCATTGCATGCCCAAACAGATTCCTAGTAGTGGCAATTTGTTTTCTCTGGCATATCGGATAGCCTCGATTTTCCCCTCTATACCCCTTGATCCAAATCCGGGCGCAATCAAAAGTCCCTGCAAAGGAGCCATCAGTTTCACTGGGTTGTCTTCATGCGATGCCTCCAAAGAGATGAGTTGTAAATCTATTTGACAAGCGTGGTGGGCGCCTGAATGGATCAAGGCTTCTTGAATAGATTTATAGGCATCAGGGTTTGCAGTGTATTTGCCTACCAGGCCAATGCGCAAGGTGTGTTTTGGGTGCTTGAGTTGGTTCAGGAAAACTTCCCAAGAACCTAAATCAGGTGCTGGGGCAGGGGGCAAGTGTAGCTGAGTAAGGACCTGTTCATCTAATTTTTCTTGGCGCATGAGTAAGGGCACTTCATAGATTGTAGAAGCATCCATGGCCTCAATCACAGCGTCCCGGTTGATGTTGCAAAATAACGATAGCTTTTCCCGGAGGCTTGTTGGTAGGGGTCTTTCAGTGCGACAAACGAGGATATTGGGTTGTATGCCCGCTGCTTGTAGTTGTTTGACAGCATGCTGTGTAGGCTTGGTTTTGAGTTCTTGAGCTGCTCGGAGATAAGGAATTAGGGTCAGGTGAATAGACAGGAAATCCGCTGCCGCAAGGGTCCAGCGTACTTGCCTGATGGCCTCTATAAAGGGCAGCGACTCAATATCGCCTACACTGCCCCCAACTTCTGTGATCACAAAATCGTATGCACCTGTTTCACCCAACGAAAAAATGATGCGCTTGATTTCATCAGTAATATGCGGTACCACCTGCACTGTCTTTCCTAGATAATCTCCCATACGCTCATTAGTAATGACCGTATGGTAGATTTTTCCTGTGGTTACATTGTTGGCCTGGGAGGTCGTAATGTCTAGAAAACGCTCATAGTGGCCCAAGTCTAAGTCTGTTTCTGCGCCATCTTCCGTCACATAGCATTCTCCATGCTCGTAGGGGTTCATGGTGCCAGCGTCTACATTGATGTAGGGATCCAGCTTCTGGATAGTAACTCGGTAACCCCTTGCTTGGAGGAGTTTGCCCAGAGAGGCAGCGATAATGCCCTTTCCCAAAGAGGAGGTAACCCCTCCTGTGATGAAAATGTATTTTACGGTCGCCATAAGCGTTGTGCAGATAAATGGTCAAAAAACATTTTGCCGTAGACTAAGGTAGGCTCTTTTTTGTTGATGTGTTTGTGTGTCGATTTGCCACGGTAAAACATGGCTACAGCTTGCGTCTTATAGCATGAGTAGGGAGATTTGTGCTTGTCCAATTAATAAAACGCCGCAGCGCAACCCACCCATGAATTGTAGTTGTCTACTCGATCGATACCCTGTTTTGCGGCACATCCGGGTTGTTGCTGACCTGCTCCAGCTAGAAACATATGTAGTGGGGGGAGACTTAGGGTGGTTTTACCAG